>JAURZP010000250.1 GCA_030653335.1 Methanoregula sp.
CCATTTGTAGTATGATCATCCATAATTCTTGGATCTACTACACCAATTTTACAATTTTTATTACGGGTACGGATCTGGTTTATCAGTTTGCGGCAGTCCCAGTACATTATGAGGATTACATCAAAATTCTCAAAATCATCAGAAAATGCTTCAAATTGAACGTTATCAAATTGATTCAGACCAGAAAGCATATCCACATAAAATTTATTCTGATCTGTTGGCCTTTGGGATGTGAACAAAATTTTCATATCTTCCGTAAATAATTCAATATTTTACGTTTTAAAGGTAACTTAACAGTTTAAAAATAAAATCAGTGATTTGTGCTGTGTTGTACAAATTACGAGAAATACTTCCGTTTTTAAAATCCGGGCGATTTAACAGTTGATCAGAAGATTATACAGAGAAATTTTCAATCGCAATTCATGAAACATCCCATCGATACTGGTAGCCTTCACGGACTCACCAAAGATTCGTTTCATGGACGAGAATACCCCTTCGACAGACCATCGTGAACCGTAATTGTGTGTTTGCACCCATTCCCGATATCCGGAATCAAGAAATTCCCGAGCACATTCAGCCCGGTAAGCGGAACCATGAGATCTCCGAGATGCATTTGATCGGATCTTTATCGATGAAGAGATGTGTCTATCTTCTAACTTGTTGAAGATTGACAAGTGATCGTAAGCACCGTCTCCCAAGACATTCCGGATAGTTCCGGATTGAATAGAATCCTGCGCGGAATCGATGAGGGGGATACAACAGACTTCATCCGAAATTGTTTCATCTGTAACATCCATTGCAAGGATCTCTCGAGATTTACGATCAATAACAACATGGACCTTGATCCAACCTCGATGAATTCGCCACTTTTCCCGCATCCATTCTCCTCGATTGGTTACCTTGATCCCGGTGCTATCTATCGCGACAACAACATCCCCTTTAGTTTGTTTGATCGTATCAGATAACGGCAATTCAAACATACGGATTCGACGAAACAATGTTGTGTAATCAGCGGCGAGATCCTGGTGAACAAATGGTGATAATTTTCGAAGAAAACCTTCCATCTGGCGGTATGGCATCGAAAACAGAACATAGATCGCTGCGACCCATTGAATGAACAGGACCGGATATAAATAGCGTCTCCCGCGTTTGTGGGAATTCATCCGGGATAATTCAGTATCCCAACCCGCGATAAAATCCAACGACAGATAAAATTCTCCGCGTTGAACTAAATGTTCGTTATATTTCGACTAATCACGGTTATCCACAAACGGTTTTCCCCAACGCTTGTTACTTGCCATTATCTTTTATAACGGCCGGATTCCGGATAAACCTTATCATCGAGCTTCCTGTCATTTGTGCAACACAGCAGTGATTTGATAAAATTCTTAATCTCTTTAATCATAAGGGTTTATATAATTAAACATTTTCATATGTATACACACTCATATCAATTGGTTAAAAAAAATTCAAATCATTTCCTTATCTGTTTTAAAAGGAGACAAAGACACATGAAAAAAACCATTTTGAATACAATTTTAAATTTTCACGGAAAATATTAATCTAAAATAGTTTTTTAGAAAGAATACAATAATGGATCATGAATGAATAAAACCAAAATGGTGACAAATTGAAAATTGCTTTTATTACTCATGCGATTGGTGTTGGAGGTGGGTCATTAAGTTCATCGAAGACAATTCAATATTTAATAGAGAAAAAATTATTAATACCTGATCAATGCATAATCATCCATCAAGGAAGGCAGCAACCATCGACTGAAAAAAATGATGTTTATTTCAATTTAAAAAAAAGTATAATGTGTTATCAGTGTAAATTACCGTTTAGTCTCGCATACAAAGGTTCCCCCTCATATAAACATGCAATTTATTATGAAATATATCGTTATATATTATTAACATATATTACTTTATACTTTTTTATATCTTTTAATAAAATTCTCAAAAAAGAAAGGATTTCTGTTGTCCATTTAAACTCACTTGTCTTATGGCCATTGCTTCTGGTTCTACCAAAACAGATGAAAAAAATAGTTCATATAAGAGAGCCACCGAATGAGTTAATTGAAGGCAAAATTGCAGTTTTTATTATGAAGCGTTATGCTACAAAAATAATTTCAATCGATTATATTACAAATTCTATGTTTAAAGATTCTGACAAGTCCGTTGTAATAATGAATCCATTTGATATGAGAATGGCTAGGTCTTTACGACAAAAGAAAAATATTTTGAAAAAGCAATTTACGATTAACCCAGAAACATTTATCATTTCAATCATTGGAAGAATTGAAGAT
>JAURZP010000046.1 GCA_030653335.1 Methanoregula sp.
AGAGGGGAATGACCTCTTTTGAGGATCTGCATGACCAGTCCTTGAAGGGATAATACAACTGGCGAATATTGAAATCCTCGACACGGCCCAGCTTGGCTTCAAAGAGATAGATCTTCTCCGGGCTCTCGTATCCCGCATCGACTTCTATCTGTACCCCCTTGACCTCGACCCGGTGACCGCTGCCGGGAATCGCCAGCTGGAATTTTTCGGATCGTTGTCGTCCGCGAATGGTCAGGTTCAGTTCCTTCTCGTTCGTGAAGGTCCTGAGCAGGGATACCAGATGGGCAAAATCGATGGCCTGTGATTCGGAAGAAAGATTCCTCACATCAAGGCTCTGGTATTCTGAATAATCCTTCTTCGGCAGGTATTCCTCGGCAGGAACTTCGGCAAGAATTTTTCCCAAGGGAAAATATGTTTTAGCGGACTCATCCCGGAAGATGATATATTTTCCATTCTCTACGGGAAGAATGGAGAGTTTGTTCTGTTTGAAAATGTTCGGACGGGAATCATTCGTATCAAGTTTTGCAAGGAGCCGTGGTTCCCGGCTTCCCGCCGCTTTGATCTCATCTGCCGTGACATAGACAAAACCCTGGCGCTCAATTTCCGGAAGGAGGGGAAGGCTGACGAATATTTTTCCCCAGGCTTCGTCATTCTGCGTCATAGAAAAAAACTCAGGTCATGTCTTCTTGGCGGGATAATTCGTAATTATCAGTTCATTGATAGTTCCGCGACGCGAGCCGTTGCAGTTGATCATACGCTTCGCGGGAACACGCTCGATGGTATAATCTGCAAAAAGATTGTCAAAGAATCTGTCATCGGGATTCTCATTCCTGGGATCAGAATTACTAAGCATGATCTTCGCACCTTTCTGATCGAGTTCTTTGAAAAACTCAACCAGCCGTACCTGATCGGTGTCGGAAAAACCGTTCTTTGAGTAGGAAGTGAATGAGGAAGTCTGGTTGAGAGGACGGTACGGGGGATCGAAATACACGAACGTCTGGTCATCCACAAATTTCCTGCAATCGGTGAAATCGCCCAGAATAATCTGCGTGGTTTTTAACAATGTGGAAACATCTTTTAAGTTATCTTCGTTCAGGATATCGGGATTTTTGTATCTCCCGAACGGTACATTGAATTCTCCTTTGCTGTTCACCCGGAACAGGCCGTTGTAACAGGTCCGGTTGAGAAAGATAAGCTGGGCTGTCCGCTCTACCCAGCCGGA
>JAURZP010000056.1 GCA_030653335.1 Methanoregula sp.
ACCGGCTCATCATGATCAAGGACGGGCAGGTTGTCGGTGACGGAACTCCCCGGGAAGTCCTGACCTCAGAAAAAATCCGGGTAGTGTATGGTGCAGATGTGATCACCTCGGTCCACCCAGCCACCGGTCGGACTTTCCTCATGCCGCTTGCCACAACAAATGGGAGAATTACACCGGATAAATCTCCCTATGTACTGGTAATCTCCGGCGGGGGGAGCGGAACAGACCTCCTGCACTTCCTTTCCCATAAGGGATTCTCCCTCACCACTGGGATTCTTGCGACTACGGATACCGATTACCTCACGGCAAAAGCGCTGGAAATCTCCTGCGTACCAATCCCGCCCTTCTCGCATATCCCGGCTCACTCTCTCGAAAAACTAAGGGGGCTATTTCCAGAGGCAGACCGGATCATTCTCTCAATGCATCCTATGGGAACCGGCAACCTGCCGGTCCTTGCGGTGCTCCGCGAGACGGACCCGGCCCGGATCATCATTCATTTGCCAGAAGGCCGGGATTTTCCTTCCTATGATTTTACCAAAGGAGATGCTGCCGCCGTACTTTCTGATCTCTGTGCTGCCGGTGCTCAGTGCACCGGTAATTTCAACGGAATACTCAAACTTCTCAACAAAACCTTCTCCCGCTAACCCAACAACTTTCGAAGTGACCCATGACCCCGCGACCCCTTTTCATCTCGACCTTCTGCTGCATTGACCATCCACTTGACACTGCCCTTGAGATTCTTTCCCTACGGACATCGCACGTGGAGATCCTCTCTGACGGGCTGCACGATCTCCTTTCGGACAGCACAGCGTGCAATGAATATCCGTTCACGTATTCTGTCCATGCACCATGCAGCGATGTCAACATCGCGGCGATCAACGAACGGATGCGGAGCGCTTCAGTCTCGGTGCTTAAGGACATGCTTGCGGCCTCTGCCCGCATCGGCGCAGAACATCTCGTGGTCCATCCGGGCTACACGCCATACGAGCTGGTGCGGAACCGCTCCTTTTCGTCCCTGCTGCACTCGCTCGATGACCTTGCCCGACTCCAAGATGAGCACGGGGTCAGAGTTTGCGTCGAAAATATGGGTGCCTGGGAGTGTTGCTACTTCCGGACCCCCGCGTTTCTGCCGGAACTCACCGCACGGGGCCTTGGTTGTACTCTCGATTGCGGTCATGCCCGGCTCAACGGGAATCTTGATGAGTTCCTTGCAGCCGGGCAGTTCTGCCACGTTCACCTCCACGACAATGGCGGAACAGCTGACGAACATCTTGCATGTGGGGGCGGGACAACCGATTTTTCCGTTCTCTGGAAAAAACTCCCGCACCCTGCAATTCTTGTTATTGAAACAAAGGAACTCGTTGCAGCCGAGCAGAGCCTCGTGTATCTTTCATCCCTTATGAACGGAGAACTCTAAATGAATCCTGAACATTTCCCTAAAAATCATGTTCCGGCCATGCTGGTCATAGCGATTGCGCTGGCCATTTGCATCCTGCCGGCAACTGCAATATCCGTGACCGATGATGCCGGTATGACCATTTCCCTGAATGCGACATCTTTGCGTATCGTCTCGCTCTCTCCTTCCAATACCGAGATCCTGGCCGCCCTCGGTCTTACTGACCGGATTGTAGGGGTGACCGACGTCTGCGATTATCCCCCGGAGGTAAAAAACAAGACACGCATCGGGGGCTATTCGGCCATCAGCATCGAAAAGGTGGCCGCTGCACGGCCTGACCTTGTTATTGCATCGGATCTCACGCCGAAAGAGACCGTGGGCCGGCTCAGGGATCTCGGCCTGCCGGTAATGGTTGTTGCGCCACGGAATACCAGCCACATGATACGGGATATCCGCCTGGTTGGGACGATGACCGGTTCGGAAAGCCGGGCAGAAGTGCTGGCAACAAACCTCTCGGAACGGATTGCCGCAGTACTCCCCTGCCCGTCCACAACAGATCGCCCGACCGTTGCCCATGTTGTCTGGCATAAACCACTTTACGTGAGCGGAAACGATACACTCCAGAATGACGTAATCACGCATGCCGGTG
>JAURZP010000058.1 GCA_030653335.1 Methanoregula sp.
TCCGGCTACCGTGCGGCAACTGCTGCAATGGAGGCACTGGGCGTCACCCGCCCTGAAGATGAGGACCTCGTCGCTATCTGCGAGACCGATGCCTGCGGCGTGGATGCGATACAGGTGATTGCCGGGACAACGGCCGGCAAAGGCAACCTGGTCATCCACGATCACGGCAAACACGCGTTCACCTTCTATAACCGGAAAGACGGGAAGGCCGTGAGGATCACCTTCCATCGGAACGAGGCAACCGAGACCGGAGATTTTGCAGCACTGCGGACAAAGGTCTTCTCTGGCAAAGCAACGGAAAAAGAAGAAGAGCAGTTCCACGAGCTGATGCACAAGGCAACGGTAAATGTACTGCATGCACCTGCAGATAAGATCCTCAAAATTGAGAAGATCACCATCGACGCTCCGAAGAAAGCCCGTATCTTTGCTTCGGTCACCTGTGAATGCTGCGGTGAATCGGTCGCAGATGCCAAGACCCGAAAGGTTGACGGGAAATGTGTCTGTATCCCCTGCGCAGAAGGCACACATCTAGCGAAGAAAAAATAATCAACTCCTTTTTTGGATCTTTAAAGTATGAATTTTAAAAAATCAGATCGATCGGTCACGTAAAGTCTCCGTATAAGGAGAGGAAGGATGCACCCCGCCAGGAAAGATTGTCGGATACCGTTTTTTTTGAGATCGTGATCGAAGAGCAGTATCTTTCCAGGCTTTGACGATATTGAGAAGTGATCAAACCTGATCATCCTTTCATGGTTCGATCGGGCTGACCGTACTACTCTTCTGTAGTCACCTGATCGCTCACACGTACTTTCATGTCGGTTCTCCTGTCTTTAAGAACGGTTCTTGATTTTTTTTAAAGTCTCTCGTAAAACGCCCATAAGAACATCTAAGCAACTTTTATTAAGTTAAAGCAAGTAAAATTGTATTGTATTATCATGCATATCATGGAAGGATTTTTACCGTGGCAATGGTGCCTGATCTGGTGGATCGTCGCACTGCCCTGCCTCATTCTCGGAATATATCAGCTGAAAAAAGTACTGGCCCTTGATCGGGAAGCACTTCCCCTGCTTGGGATTACGGGCGGATTTATCTTCATCCTTTCTTCCTTAAAACTCCCGTCAGTCACGGGCAGTTGTTCCCATCCAACCGGGACCGGGCTCTCAACGATCTCGTTCGGACCATGGATCACCGCAGTAGTCTGTGCAATTGTTCTCCTGTTCCAGAGCCTGTTCCTCGCCCACGGGGGACTTTCGGTCCTTGGAGCTAACATCGTCTCCATGGGGATTGTCGGACCGTTGGCAGGATATGGAGTATACCGGTTGCTCCGGAACACTTCGGTAAATATCTACGTAACGGTATTTCTCGTAACTGCTCTTGCAGATATGTTCACGTATGTCACAACCTCCCTTGAACTTGCACTCGCATACCCGGCAGAGACCGGTGGTTTTGCGAGTTCATTCATCCTGTTCATGGGCATATTTGCTGTTACACAAATTCCCCTTGCCATTGTCGAAGGCATTGTCTTAACACTGGTGTTCAAGTATATCCTGATGCTCAAACCCGATATCCTGATCCGGCTGAAAGTATTCTCAGAAGAAAAGATCAATGCGGCCCGGAGTGAGTGCTGATGGCGTACAAGTATACACTCGAACTCCTTTCCGGGATAGCCATTGTCGCATTCTGCGCCATGTTCCTGTACACGAGCGCGACCATGAGCGGTGCGGAATTTGCCGGTTCGGACAATGTGGGCTCAGGACTTATCGCAAAACTATCCGGTATCCCTTTGGAAAATTTCCAGCCTTTGATCTCTCAGTGGGAGCCCCCAAGCGGGGAGATTGAATCCTGCCTGTTTGCCTTGCAGGCCGCTGTTGGCGGGATTCTGGTCGGAGGGGTATTTGGTTTCTGGTTCGGCCAGGCACGCGGGAGGACAGCGGAATGAACAGGGGTTGATACTGCTTGACACAAGGCGATAAGAATCCCCTCTATTTTATCCTTAGGAGCAAGCGCGATGTCTCGCGCCTCCAGATTCTTGCAGAGATCACCGAACACCAGCCGGCCGTACGCCAGCAGGAGATTGCTGATAAACTCGGTGTCACCCCACAGGCGATCTCGGAATATATCCGTGAGCTCGTGGAAGAGGGCATGGTCTCAGCTAACCGTCGGGGCAACTACGAAGTGACCCGGTCAGGTATCGAATGGGTGCTCGCAAACGCCGAGGCCCTTGAGTCCTACGCCCGGCACATCCGGCGCGACATCATCCAGAAGGTCTCGATCTGGACCGCGATTGCTGCCGAGGATCTCAAAGCCGGTGACGAGGTCGGAATGTACATGCACGACGGATTCCTGTACGCAGAGAAGAAGCTGATGTCAGCGACCGGGTCGGTTGTGGCGGACGCAAAAAAAGATGAGGATGTCGGTATTGCACACTTAACCGGGATTATTGAGCACCACGAAGGTATTGTCCACGTCTGCAAGGTTCCCCGGATCCAGTACGGCGGTTCGCGCAAGGTACGCCGGGAGGGACTGCTGGAGGTAATTGAAAAGGCCTGCATCGTTGCCGCGGTCGGCCTTGAGGCGTATATCGCTTTGAAAGCTGCGGGAAGGAATCCCGATATGTTCTTCGGTGCCCGGGAAGGGGTGATCGAGGCCGCTTTCCACGGTATTGATTGCGCGATTATTATTGTGGATGAGGAGTTTACGGATTTCCTAAAGCGGCTGGAGACCTTGAAGCTCGCGTACGTGATCCACGATATTATCGAGCCGTGAAGATCATTGTTCCCAATGAGAAAGGGAACTATCACCAATCGAACCGCACTTTTTTTCACGAAACTCAAATAAAATAGAATTATCTCCAGTTCATTTACGGGATATTATATTTACTCGTACGGGATAGCATAAGCCTGAGGTAATAATTATGGAATGTGCACGACCCGCAAAACTTGCCAAGACACCGGTCAAGGAGATCCAGGAACTTGAAGAGAAACTGGGCGTGACCCTTGTCGCGTATGACAAGGTTCACCCGTACAAGAAACTCACTACAGCGCAGATTGCAAAAGTGAAAGCCGCAGAAAAGGAGACCGGGGCAATCCTTGTTGCCTATGAGACCTGAATTATCCGGCCTCATTATGCGGTAACCTTCTGCGATTTGAGTATCCACCATTGGGAAGAACTGGGATGTATCGATATGGCTAGGGGACTCTCAGGATCATGGAGACGGGACTGACACAGAAACGAGAAAAATGCGGGTCGGGTTATGATCCTGGTCGCAGGATCATTTTCAGTATCAGCATCTTATCCGCTCTTTTTTTTCTCGACGTCCTGACTACCCAGTTTATTCTCTCTTGCGGCGGGGTGGAATACAACCCGTTCATGGCAGGGATTGTCCAGATTCCCATCGTTCATGTTCTGGTAAAAATGCTTCTTCTTATCCTGGTGATTCTTGTAGCAAAATATTCCGAGATTCAATTGAAAGGATCGGGCACGAGTTTATTCTTCGTCATTATAGGGTGGTTTATCCTTTGTGTTGGAAACAATCTTGGTTTTATCGTGAGCATGAGATTCGTTGCCTGATCCTGCTCGGCCGTGTCAGGTAAATTAACAGGCAGACCGTTGACTGAACGAATAATCAGTATGCGCCCAACGAAATCTCCGTGGTCTTCCGATTCAGGGTCATATTGGGGATTGTATCAAACACCACGCGAACCTCAAGGTTCGGGGCATCTGAAAATGCGTGAACATTCCCGCAGGTCAGGGATTCGTTGACACGAAGGTTAACCGAGTTCCAGAGAGCGTTCCGGAATCCTGTTGGCATATCGGGATTGATGCGAACCGTCATGCTCGTCGCATTGGCAAATTGCTGACTCATAACCGTACTATCCAGCCCGAGCATCCCGTTCCCGTTACCGCTCGCAAGGGTATGCCCGACAGCCGGGGTTATGTTCACCGCATATACATTCATCCGGGAACATTTGGCGGGATCTCCCAATGAGGGGACATAATCCAGATCGAATAATGCTCCGGTCACTCCATACGAAACATCGTCCATGCTGGCATACTGGAGTGGGGTTGAAAGCGTACCTTTTGTGACATTCACATTGCCATATGACCATACATATCCCTGGTCCTGCCAGAAATTATTCACTGGCTGGTATGAATAATTGGAAAAACGGAGAATGCTGCTTGTTGTTTCCGGGATGGTTCCGTTTATTACGGTCAGGCGCATGTATCCCTCCTTCTCCCCGAGGATCCTGATCGTTCCTCCGGATTTTACCGCATCAAAGGTAAACTCTCCCCCACCCAGCGGGATAGGTTCTGACAATCTCATGCTCTTTTTTAGGGATGCAGCGGTCTCGATATCCGATGAAAACCGCAGGAACCCGGATTCTACATCTTTGAGATGGGTAATCTCGGACTGCGCTTTCATGGAGGGGACATAATAGGCATTCCATGCGGCAAAAAAAGTTACCACTATTGCAAGGATAAGCATCGCAGCAACGACCGGGGCCACGGCATCATCGTTCACAGGCTGACCTTCCCGGTATAGATAACTGTATAGGGCGTGACCAGCTTGACGGTCTCATCCCCTTTGAGATATGCCGGCTTCCTTACTGTGATATTGCTCCCGAGATCGAACACGGTTTTATCCGGGACAAGGATAAGATCCCCGTTCTTCCTGGAAAATGAAATGCGGTTCGTCTCGTTCCCAATTGTAAGAGTTAGATCTTCGAACTTCACCCAGTCCCCGCCTTTATGCCAGAGGGTGATGTTCTGCCTTTCATTACTCATCATGACGGAAATGCTCGGATCACGATCGGTAGGGAGAAAATTGTAGAGTGCGGCAGAAAATACAGAAAGCAACACGATAACAAGGGCGATCATAAGCATCTCTCCAACTACTTCCGAGACTCCGCCGTCAGCATCTTTTCTGTTACTCATCCCGCTCCTCCATCACGTGTAAAGGGGTTTTCATGCAATGATTGTCCAGACGGTCTTATCTGGAAACACCATTTGGAGAGAAAATACTGTCCGAAATAATCGGCTCGCGAAATTTCTGAGGAAATACCGGATAATTCCAAGAAAAATATGACAGGTACGTATTACGTTTTTCATTATCGTTCACTCGCTCTTCGTTTGCCCCGTTCAAAATTCCGGTATTACCCATTTTTTTAACCATAGTATAGTCCGCATCAGGCATTAACAAAAGTTTATTTGTTTTAAAACAAATTAAAATGATCAGTTAGTTAAGTTTGGCGCACGACGGGTTGTATGACTTTGCCCATAACAGACCCGGTTAGAGAGCAAATTCACTTTGATGGGATGATGATGGGGTGAAGTGAAGGACGTACCTTGATGAAAAATACAGATGAGGGTGTTTCACCCGTAGTCGGGGTCATGCTTATGCTTTCAGTGACAGTTATTATTGCCGCCATAGTAAGTGCAGCGGCCGGCGGTCTTTCCGGCTCCGAGAAAAAAGCCCCCTCCGCAATCCTCGATGTTCATTTCTACGATAACCGGTCATATGGTAGTTTTTCAACTCACACGATGACAATCGAGCACATCAGCGGGAATGCCCTCCAGACAAAGGATCTGGGTATCACTACATACTTCAGGAACGAGTCGGGCCAGATGATCAAGGGTTCCCTGCAAGAGGAGAAAGCCGTGTTAGGAAATAGTGCGTGGAGTGATTTTGGCACGGGCATTTACAGCGGGGTCCTGTTCATCAATGACCAGGACCGGTTCGGCCCTCCGCTTCACAGATCGGATGCAGGGTATAAAAGCTTGTTTGGCAATGCCTCGGCAGTCCTGATGGCTGGTGATATTCTGGTGACCCCGGCCCAGTTCTGTGGTCCGTCACAACCCCACAAAAATCCCGGGCTAAATTATATCCTTAATTTCGATACGACAGATCCTGCAAATGGGTACCGGGCAGGAGCCGTTATCACGGTAAAAATTGTCCACATCCCGAGCAGGCAGGTCATCTTTGATAAAGATGTGGTGGTTGTGTGAGACCGGGTAAAAATCATGCGGATGCGGTCTCACCGGTTGTGGGGGTTATGCTCATGCTTGCAGTGACCGTCATGATCGCAGCGATTGTCAGTACCTATGCCGGGGGGTTTTCCGGTGGCGCAGAAAAGAGTCCGCAGAGTTCGATACGGGTCACACCGAACGTGGCCCTGCACCGGATCTATTTTGAACACAATGGCGGGGATCCATTCACGCTCAGATCCATTAATGTGATTTTACGTTCCGGCGATAACAAGACCTCCCTGTCGGCTCTCGATGCCGGGGGCAGTAAGATCAAGGCATTCGAAGAGGTGGGGGACAGTGGCGATACGGCGCTGAAAGCCGGGGATACATTTTTTATCGAAGGGGAGGGTACTGGCAGCGATGCAGGAATTAAATTCGGGAGTATGATACTGACGAATAATACTAAAATCACGTGGCTCGTTGTGGATAAGGAGACCAGCAAAACCATCTCGATGGGCTCATTTTTTCTTTGAAATTATGTACACCGTTTGATAGCTTTTCAGGGTGTTGAGT
>JAURZP010000074.1 GCA_030653335.1 Methanoregula sp.
TTCCGGTTCCATACAACAATGGCGGAGCTTTATTGGAAAGACGTTCTATCAGCCTTCGGGGATAGTTTTCATCGCTCTGGGAAATGATCCAGATTCCTTTGTTCGCCCAGTCTTCTACTGCAAGTGCGAGCGCCCCGCCCCGGTTTAACAAAGCGTGCAATCGTTTGGGTTCTAGCCGGGAAATTTTGTTATAGTTATCGACAACTTCCGGCTCAAAAAGATGTTTTAAACTTCTTGACTCGTTCCGTAACCATTGGCATAAAGAAGCATATTCAGTGCCGCTCAGGGGCGCAGGGGAAGATTCATTCGATTGTCCGAATCTTCCGCATAACAGGAGCGTCACCTGCGTATCCGGAGTTATTGAGTCTGGTATCATAGGACATCCTTGCCTTGCGTATCGGTCAGTGCGTAGGGATAGACCGGACCGCTGCCGGCAGACTGCAGCATTGCCGAAAGAATCGTAAATGTCCACCTGGAATCGACCATATCGTCAATTAAAAGTACCGGTCCTTCCATGATGGTATCCTGATCGATCTCAAAGGCGCTGTCGAGATTGGACACCTGCATAAAGCTGTTCTTCATCATCTTCTGTGGGTTTGTTTCTTTGATTTTCCGGATGCAATTCACGAAGGGGATTTTGAGCGCCCCGGCCAATGCCATCGCGAAATTTTTTACGAGGGTCTTCTTCCTGAGTGATGGGACACAGGTTACCCAAGTCGGCATCGGATCGGGTTTCCATTGGTTAACAATCAGATCACGCATTGCATCTACAAGTTTATTATCAAAATGATCCGCACGTTTCCCGGATTTGACAAACTCTCCCCAGCCCCCGTCACCCCACGAAGAGAGTGCCCTGCCGGGATTTGCCCGGAGTTCTTCAGGAATACGCCCATGCCAGTTCTCCGGGGAAAATGAAATCCCTGACGGCCATACAAGACGCGGGGAGATGACGTGCTGGTTCGTGTAAAGGAATCGTCGTGCTTTTGTTACCCGCGCATCCGAAGGTTCCTCAGGAAGCAACGCATGTCCAACACAAACAGCACATTTACCGCAAGGTGTTGCATCACGATCTTCCAGATCCCGCTGGAGGAATTCCATCAGGCATTTACTGCTCCGCACATAGTCATTAATCCTGTTCCACTCTGCGTGACGGAGAGATGTCAATCGTTCTATTTTTTCCTTATTGATGGTATAAGTGGTAGCGGTTGCGTGATAGCGGGAACCATCTTTCACAACCGGAGATGGGGTCTCAACAGAAATAATTTTGAATACATTCTCTATTTGCGACCTCGAAAGATTAGTGCATGCTTCTATCATGGGTACTGATAACCCGTCAGCGGCTTTTTCCAGTTCCTTAAGAATAGTTGTAACGTGATCTTCCCTGGGAAATGCAGATTTAATAAAGTATTCAACGATATCCTGATCCTCTTCACCCGCGAGTAAAATTCCATATGCCTGAGGAAGTGACCGGCCGGCCCGACCCACCTGCTGATAATATGCAACCACTGACATCGGCCTTTGGTAATGGATAACAAACCCGAGATCCGGTTTGTCGAAACCCATACCGAGCGCACTTGTCGCGACGAGAACTTTGATTTTGTTATCGAGAAGATCCTGCTCCATCTCTTCTCGCATCGATGAATCGGATTCACCGGAATACGCACGGGCATCTATTCCTTGTGACTGCAACCATTGAGCAACGCGGTCCGAATCCTTTACCGTCATTGTGTAAATAATACCGCTACCCGGCATTCCGGGGATATTTTCTGCCAGCCACGCGAGGCGTCCGGCGCGTGAAGGTATGATAATATTTTGAAGAATGAGAGACGCCCGTCCGAGTGGACCCCGGAACACACCCAACCGTTCCCCGATTTGGGCCCGGATATCTTTGATAACCCTGTCATTTGCCGTGGCGGTAGTGGCAAGAAGAGGAATATTTTCCGGGAGCACTTGAAGAATCCGCAGAATTCGTTGATAATCAGGACGGAAGTCATGGCCCCAGTCACTGATGCAATGGGCTTCATCAATAACAAAAAGACCAACCGTCTGGGCGAGGGGTATTAATTTCTCACGGAATTCCTCGTTGGATAACCGTTCCGGAGAAATAATAAGAATGTCGATCTTGCCTTCTTCGAGATCGTGATATATTTGATCCCATTCTTCGTGGTTGCTCGAATTGATTGTTTTGGCAGTCAGACCTATTCGCTCTGCAGCCGAGATCTGGTTCCGCATCAACGCGAGTAACGGAGAAATGAGGAGCGTGGGGCCGGTGCCCCGGTCACGAAGCAGTTTTGTTGCGATAAAATATACAATGCTCTTTCCCCAACCCGTCCGCTGGACCACAAGAAGGTGAGCATTCTCATTCACCAGCTGGCCAATTATTTCCCACTGCCCGGCCCGGAATTCTGCACCAGGATCTTGCAATGCAGTTCTAAGAAGGTCAAGAGATTTTTGATGTAAAGAGTCAATCATGCAAATTTCTCCGACACGAGATTTCCGGTAGCTCTTTCTCCTAAGATCGATTACGGTGATCCAATTGATGATCTGGGCAAATACCGAATATCATGACAAATTCTTATTTTTATGATATCATAAACCTCCCAGATATATTATGTGGTGTGCACCGGGAAAGTATTACAAAACGCTCTCTGCCGGGTCAAAAAAATTTCCGGTTTAACACACCTCTTGCCGGCATCCGGCCAAACGCCCCACGCTCACCGGCCCACGTTTGCATACATTGTTATAGAGTGAAAGTCGGCCCCTCTCACTCAAACCCCCTCCCCGCAACCATCCACCGCAGCCAGCTCATCACCGTAGAAGCCCTCCGCCTCGCTGTCGTCTCATTCAATTCCACATGATTCTGAATAATCGGAGCCAGAACCTCAGCACTCAGTGAAGACAAATCCCGGTTCCGGGAATCAAACAACCGGATAATCTCATGAAACGAAGGCCTCTTCAGCATCTGCTTCAGCAACAACAGATTCCTCCGTGAACGGTTCTCCGACTTCGCAATATATTCCCCCTCCCGGGTCAGTGAGAATTCAACAGAGGAAGGAACCCGCTTCAGCAGCCCGAGATAATACCCGGCATTCGCATAATAATCTCCCTGGCGCTCATCGAATTCGAAAAATTCCGCAATGGCCGGCTTGTTCGAAAGACAGGCTGAATGGTAGTTGGTGACAATATCAATGACCTTGTCGAGGTCGTTTGCCTGCGGGTAAGGAACAGACGGCTCCGGCTCAATCCGCGATTCTGCCAGGAGGTGTTTCAGGTTCACCGGTTGTTTTACCGGCTCGTTCACCGTGAAACATGTGCTCCTGACACAGCGCAGTTCCCCGTATTCCTCACCAAATGCGAACTGCAGGATATAGAAAAGCCCGTTCGTATAGACAAAGAACAGGGGAATGACCTCTTTTGTGGATCGGCATGACCAGTCTTTGAAAGGATAATACAACTGCCGGATATTGAAATCCTCGACACGGCCCAGCTTGGCTTTAAAAGAGATAGATTCTCTCGGGGCTCTCGTATCCTGCATCGACTTCGATTTGTACACCCTTGACCTCGGCCACATGGCCGCTGCCGGGAATCGCCACCTGGAATTTTTCTGATCGTTGTCGTCCGCGTATGGTCAGGTTCAGTTCCTTCTCGCTGGTAAAGGTCCTGAGCAGGGATACAAGATAAGCAAAATCGAGGGCCTGTGATTCTGATGAAAGATTCCTCACATCGAGGCTCTGGTATTCTGAAAAATTAGAAGAGCTCAATACATCGTAGACCGCGAGGAAGAGCGTGCCTTGGGACGATGGCTATCTTGTTTTTGACAGAGCTGATTTAGAAGAGTCCTGACGGGTTAAAAAGAGGTCGCCGGCGTCGATAGGGGCGCCCGGGTTTTTCCCTATTTGCATTTTTCTATCGCAGTGACGAAATTATCGGCTGGCTGCTTTTCGTTTCGGTTTATCTGAGCTCAGTCAGGTCAGTGAGGGTAGTGGCGAGGCCCCTCTCGATGCCCTTGCGGAGAATGCCGTCAACATCATGACGGTCCATGCGGCCAAGGGCCTGGAGTTTCCCATAGTGTTCGTGCCGGACATGGCCACGACTTTCCGGGATCGCCCCGGCCCCATCATGATTGGGGACAACCCGCTGATGGTGGGGGTCAGGGTCCCCAACCCCGCTGACAATTACGAGATGACGGAGAGTGCTGTCATGGTGATGCTGCGGGAGTTGCAGCGCCAGAAGGAGCGGGCCGAGCGGAAGCGTTTGTTGTATGTGGCGCTGACCCGGGCGAGGGATCATTTGTTCATGAGCGGGAGTGCGCCGGAGGATTCTCTGTTGTCTTTTGATCT
>JAURZP010000085.1 GCA_030653335.1 Methanoregula sp.
AGGCAATCGAGATCGCCAAAAAGAAGATCGAGGACCCGATCAAGTATGGCGACGACATCGGCAGTGCTGCTGAGAGGGCGATCGGTGCCGAGATAGGTGGCCACTACTTCATCGTTGACTGGCCCACCGAGATCCGGCCATATTACGCGATGCCGTACGAAAACGATCCCACGATCGGTAAGGCGTTTGACCTCATGCACCCGAGAATGGAACTCTCGAGCGGTGCCCAGCGTGTCCACAACCACGACCAGCTCGTGCAGCAGATCGCAAAGAAAGGGCTCAACCCGGAGAGCTTTGACTTCTATCTCAAGCCATTCCGCTATGGCATGCCTCCCCATGCAGGCTGGGGACTGGGTGCAGATCGTCTCATCATGACGATGCTGGGATTATCAAACGTTCGCGAGGCGGTTCTCTTCCCCCGCGATATGCACAGGCTCGTACCCTGACCACATACTATTTTTGCATACGGGTCAAAAGGGAGTACCAAAAACAAAGAGATGCAGACCGGTTATGGCAAAGGAATATTTCATCAACAAAGTGCTGGCAACAACCGTTGTGGGCAGTTACCCGGTGGTCAAAGGCGGGGGCTTGAAGAGCCTCTTTGATCCGCTCCACTCTGCAGTCGAGACTGCCGTTGCCGACCAGATCAAAGCCGGTATCGATATTATCTCTGACGGTCAGGTGCGGGGCGATATGATCGGGGCGTTCACCGCAAAGCTGCCCGGCATCCGGGAGCAGCAGGTGATAGGGAAGGTGCAGCCGGCCGATGGCCCGATAACCGTGGCAGACACGAAATACGCCCTATCCAAATCCCCGAAAGTAAAAGGCATCATCACCGGCCCATCCTCGCTCGCCCACGGCCTGCACATCAGCACACCGATGTACCGGAACAAGGAGGAACTCGCTCTCGATCTTGCCGCAGCACTCATTGTCGAAGCCCGCAATCTAGAAGCAGCAGGTGTTACCCTGCTCCAGATCGATGAACCAATTTTTTCGACAGGCATCGCGGACTTAAACGTGGGCAAACAGGCGATTGAAGCGATCACCGCCGCAGTCCATATCCCGACCTGCATGCATGTCTGCGGTAGCCTAGGAAATGTGATCGATGAGATCCTGAAATTCAACGTGAACGTGTTCGACTTCGAGTTTGCCAACAACACTGCCAACATTGATCTCCTCTCCCGGCGGGACCTTGGCGGTCGGATGATCGGCTTTGGCTGCGTGGACTCATCGATCGATCAGGTTGAGACCGTTCCCGAGATCCGGAAGCGTATCGAAAAAGGCGTGGAGATCTTCGGGCCTAAGACGATGCTCATCGATCCCGACTGCGGGATGCGGATGCGGAGCCGGGAATCGGCCTACTGGAAACTCAAGAACATGTGCGAAGCCGCAAAAGAGGTAAGGATCGCACTGTAGAATTTTTTTTTCCTTTTTTACACGATTCAATAAGAAAAATTATTTTTAAAGGTCTGTCCTATAGAGTGACAACCCGGTTTTTTAATACGGATTCATCGATTACGAGGATTTTGTCATGAACAAGAAACTAATGTTTACCCTGGCAATTGCGCTCATCATCTGCCTCCTTGCCACGGCAGGATGTACAAGTACGCCCGGCACGGTCCAACCCGCCACATGTCAGGTAACTCCGGCAGTGCAGCCATACGCGGCCGTATCGTACAATGCAACACCCGTCAAGTACGCCCAGGTCAACGGGGTTTCGCTGGGTTACCGGGAATTCGGTTCCGGTGAGCCTCTCCTGATGGTTGAAGGATTTGGCGCAACCATCGATACGTGGAACCAGACCTTCATCGGTATTCTAGCCACCAAGTACCATGTCTATACCTACGACCACCGGGGAATGGGCTACAGCAACGACAACAATGCGACCCCCACTATCCCATTGTATATGGAGGATGCTGCCGGACTGATGACGGCACTTGGATATGACAGCATGCATGTGTACGGGGTCTCGATGGGCTCAACGGTCTCGCAGCAGCTGGTCATCTCGTACCCTGAACGCGTACGGAAACTGGTGCTCGATTCTGTGACCTACAGCATCCGGATTCCCGAGACCAGGAGACTGCTTTACACGATTGAAGCAGCGGGAATCGATCCCAACCAGACCGCGGGTGTCCACCGGGAGGCACAGGCAAACCTTGCCTGGAACGGTTCGTATGCCGGTCTTTCGGGGATCAACAAGGATGTCATGCTGGTCGTTGGGACGGATGATGTCCTGACACCGGAGGCAGTTACACTCCAGATAGCCGGGCAGATCAATGGCTCGTGGCTCGTGCGATACAAGGGACTCCCGCATGCCGCGTCCCACTATGCTCCAGTAGATTACGGGAATAATGCACTCGCATTCCTCGGCGGGAATGAGTCGGCGCCGTGGAGTACGTAATTTTTTTAGAGTGTTGCTCATCAAAAAATCCCCCACCCCCTCCACCACAAACCCGAAATATCCCGCATCAAAGATACTACAACAAGGAGACACCATGTTGGAAGAATCGGCGCATCAAATCCGAATCAAAGCATTCCAGCACACCCCC
>JAURZP010000089.1 GCA_030653335.1 Methanoregula sp.
AACACTGCATTCTTGCCGTAGGCCCGGAACTGAATTCGAATGCGACTATCTACCGCAACGGGTTTGCCGTCACCTCGCCGCATGTGGGCAATGTGCGGAACCCGGCGACCTTAGAGTACCTGCAGGAGACGGTTCGGAACCTCCAGCGGGTGCTGGGCGCAAAGTTTAACGTGATCGCACACGATCTCCACCCGCAGTTCCTCTCTACCCGGTTCGCCCGCGAGCTGGCAGCGGAACATTCACTGGAACTGATCCCGGTACAGCACCACCGGGCGCATATCGCAGCAGCGACAACAGAGCCCTGCATCGGCATCGCGATCGACGGGGTAGGGTACGGCGATGACGGGACAGTCTGGGGCGGGGAGATCTTCAGCGGGGCGGTGCCGGACTTCCGGCGTGTTGCGCATCTCGAACCGGTGCCGATGCCCGGCGGGGATCTCGCGACCCGGTTTCCGGAGCGGATGCTCTACGGCATCCTGCCCGATGAGCGGATCCTCGCGCTGCTGGCCAACCGGGGGTGGTCGGATATCGAACTTGGGGTGATGCGAAAACAGGTGGCATCGGGATTCAATGTCCCCCTGACGAGCAGTACCGGCAGGGTGCTCGATGCTGCCGCAGCATTGCTCAACATCTGCCGGGAGAAGACCTATGATGGCGAGCCGGCCACGAAACTCGCAGCTGCAGCATATAGCGGGCATGCCGGACCGTGGGAACTGGTGTATGGTTCCGATACCGGTTGCGCTATACTCTCCACCCATTCACTGATGGAGACGGCACTTGACCGGATGCAGGAAGCACCAAAGGGAGATCGTCAGGCAGTGCGGGATATCGCTGCATCGTTCCAGTACAATCTATCGCGGGGCATTGCTGCTCTTGCCATCCATGCTGCGGACAAAGACGGCATGCAAAAGATTGCGATCAGCGGGGGGGTTGCGATCAACCACGCGATCCGCGAGACGATAAAGAATGAGATTACTAAAGCGGGCTATGACTGCGTCATCAATACCGATTACCCGCTTGGTGATGGCTGTGTTTCCTACGGGCAGTGCGTGTATGCAGGAAAATCTCTGGACCAGACGAGAACGGGGATATGAATACGTCAGCTTTCTTCGAGCACTTTATCCGTTGGGAGACATAAACAAAGGAAGTAACTGCGATGGAACCCGCTGAACCAGTCACTGATAAAGAGCATAAGATAAAAGACCTTGAGCAGGACTTAAACGATCTCCGACAGGGGCTTACCGTTGTCAGGGACTTTTATAAGGACCTGAAGTCTGCCACAAAAGAACAGGATGCATCCCTGGAAATTGATGAAGCGATCGTCAAACCTCTCATAGAAGACGAACTCGAATTCGAGGGCCTCTGGAGTTTTCACGAAGAAGTGCTGGTGGCAGATCCGTTGGCCCAGGTTCCCTGCACAGCGATGTATGAGGCGTTTGTGCAGTTCTGCATCAAAAACGGCAGAAGCGTGATGCCGCAGGAAGCCTTCGAGTTTGTCTTTGAGCATATGGAGAATCCAAAACCCGCATGCGATCGCGGGAACTGGGGTGGCTACCGGCTTCGCACTACCGGGAAGTGAGATGAGCATGGGGAAAAACCTCACAGGCGCCCAGATTAAAAAAAACGAGCCCGTTTTTACTACCAGGTAAATGAGCAGCAAAAAGATGCAGAACTGGAGATACGGTTCTTTTATTGTGGTATGGACGCATTAAAAAGGATATTATGAGGAGATCCTCTCGGCCTTGTAAAAGCCTCTGCTTGCCGTAGAGGGCCTGTCAGTAAACGGCGTGACCAGCCGGAACTGCCAGACAACCTGTCCATCCTTTGTCACTTCAATGATCCGGTCACACTCGGTGATCAGGGTATTACCATTCGGGAGCCGGTTAACGTCACGGACCGGCCAGGACTGGCGGTTCAGGATCGTGTAATTCCATACAATATTTTCGGAGGGATCGATTTCAATTGCTTCATGCGGGGCATCATGGTTGGCGATAAGGATATTCCCGTTTGATAATACGAGGGGATCGTGTTGCGCTTTAAGGTATCCTTTTCCAATCGTCTTTACCAGTTTTCCTGCGGGATTAACTTCAGCAATAAAATTGAAATTTCTCAGGCTTACCAGGGTATTACCTGAATCCAGTCGCGAGACCGCGTTTGTATGTGTCCACCCTTCCTCTGATATGCTCGCATATTCAGGCCCGGTAAATACGTCCCTTGCATACCATGACCAGACCCGGTTCCCGGATGGATCAATCTCTTTTACCTGTGCATCGCCGGCTGTATCACTGGCACCGAACGCAATTAAGGTATTACCGTTCGAAAGCCTGTCAGCGTCATGAGAGACTTGTCGATCCAGATATTTCCACACTACCTGTTTATTCCGGTTAATCTCGTACACCCCGTTTCTTGGAAGGACGGTTAAGATGTTGCCATTTTTCAGCACCTCGACATCCCAACCGGGGTTTGTATAGGATTTCAGTTCATCGGGCAGTGAGTACTCCCATACGATCTCCCCGAGCCGGTTCACTTCAATAATCCGCGGGTGGCTGGCGTCATGGTTGTCTGCAAGGATTGTTGTTCCCGGCCAGATCTTCTCAGGAACTGATATGTCAACAATAAAAGCCGGGTCAGGTGTGCCGCGATTCTGAACTTCAGTCACCGTTACCACAGGTGTGGCCGGCTGGGGTGTTGGTGATTGAGTGGTCTGCGTGGATATTCCCACGGTGGGAGAGCCAGTCATGGTGGGTGTCGGGGAGACCGTCTTTTGAAGATCTGTGCCGGGCTGCGTGCAACCAGCGACGAGAAACACTATGATAACCAGAGCAAGACAGGGAATATAGTGAAAAGATTTCATAGAAGTGAGATTCGTATACGATACTATCAACCTGTTGGTTTACCCGGCCGGGTTCTTCCTGAGCAGAACTCGCCCGTAATGGTAGTTCCTTACAAATTCCGGGCTTCTGGAAAAATGAGGAGACTGCCCTGTTGAGAACATATATGACCGGCTGACAGCCCTTTTTTTTTGAAAAGTGAACTGCCAGGACTTTTTTTCAAACCATTACCATGCGTCATTGAACGCAGAATGTTTACATTCAAAGGAAAGATTTTTTCCGACGAAGGATTGTAACAGGTTCCCGCAAAGGACCGTATGCGATGTGGGTGTTCAACAATCGGGAGATTACTAAAACAGAGAGATGAGTTAACTGTACTACTTGGTAAGAGAAGAGAAAAAAAGAGATTAGCCGAACAGGGCACCGAGCCCTGCCATACCGCTCTCTTCTTCCTGCTTCTTGTCCTCTTCCTTGTGCTCTTCCTTAGCGGGTGCTGCGTGGCCTGCTGCTGCGGGTGCTGCTGCTGCGGCAACCGGGGCAACTGCTGCCTTGCTGATTGCCTCTTCAATGTTCACGCCATCGAGCGCTGCAACGAGTGCCTTGATCCGTGATTCATTTGCTGCTACACCGGCGGCAGTAAGGACTGCCTTTACGCCATTCTCATCGACTTTCTTGCCTGCTTTGTGCAGGAGAAGTGCTGCATAGATATACTCCATCTTAAACTACCTCAAATTATTATTTAACCAGGCCGTTGATCGCCTGGCTTTCATGATACGCTTTACCAATAATCGCATCGATAACGTCTTTCTCGTAGATCGCTGCCTCAACGGCAAGACCGCGGGCTTCCCTCACGGCTTTCGTCAGGATAGCATCCATCGTGTCTTTCGTTGGGATCGCTGCATTGACCGACAGGTTGAACGCCTGCAGGCTTGCGAGCTGGATCTGTCCGAGGATGACGGTCTCATCTACCGAGAGAACGGACGGCTCAAAGATGCTGCCTTCTGAATACGCGGCCTGAAGTGCAAGTCCAACGTCCATGGGCTTGATGTCAAGCTTTGCCAGCACCGTGGCAAGTTTTGCCGAGATGACTCCGCCTTTCTTGACTACCGTCTTGGTCTCTCTGATCTTGACCTTGCCGCCTTCAATTGCTGCGGGTATGCCTGCCTGCTGGAGTTCCCCGACAATCGGACCCGGTTTGAAACTGGTCGGACCCTTCTCGATGACGATATCCTCCGGTGCTTTCTCACCGGCTTTTGCCGCCATCTTGGTCTTGGTCTTTTCCAGCTGCTTGAAGAGCTTGAACGGGTTGTCGTTGGTGAAGATGATCGCCGAGTGACCGGAGATGTACTTCGAGAGGTTCTTGACGTCGCCGCCAATCTCCTCAAACGCGTGCTTAATTAGCGTGTTCCTCGTCACTTTGATGACAGCTTTTCCCCGCAGGTTCCTGCGGATCTGCTGCACCTGCTGTGCCGGGATACCGTACATATCCACCAGCCCGATTAAGGAGAACTGTTTTGCGTTCTTCTTAATGTCTGCGACTTCGTCCTTTTTCCAGGAGGGCAGGTGGTGTGTATACAACGCCATTATTCCAGCCTCACTGCGGGACCCATCGTGGTCTTGACAAAGATGGAACGAACGTTCAATGGACCCTGTGCAAGGACAGACTCGATCCTTTTTACGATCGTTTCAATGTTCTCGGCGACCTGTTCCGGCTTCATAGCCGTTGTACCGACCTTTGAAGAGAAGACCGTCTTGTCTTTGGTACGGATCTTCACAGAGTTGCGCAGGCGTGCGACAATCGGGCGGATATCCACCTGTGCAGCAATCGGCATCGGCATTCTGCCCCGCGGACCGAGCCGGGGACCTAAATACCGGCCAACGCCGGCCATAACACCCATCTCTGCAAGGAAGTACCGGTATGTACTGGCAACTCTCCGTGCTTCGCGGGGCTGACCGCCGAGCCGTTCAACTTCTTCAGGGCCGATAATCAGTTCAACCTTGGCTTCTTTAGCCTGCGTGACGATGTCGCCTTTCCCGATGACACAGATTTTTATCTGCTGACCTGTGCCGTGGGGAAGCATGATCGTCTCGTCGATACGATTTTTCGGCTGCGCCATATCGATATTCTTGAGATTGATGGTAATATCGATGCTCTCAGAGAACTTACGCTCTGGCGCTTTTTCAATCGCCGCGTTTACGGCTTCCAAAATTTTGGCCCTATCAACCATCAGATTCCTCCATAGTTCTGCGACCGGACTTTCGATCTCCTATGGTTTTCTCATGTTATTTCACGAGAACGCTGTCATACTTGCCTTCATTGATGAGGGCGAAGACATCTTTTGCCTTCTTGCCGTCAACGGTAACTCCCATGCTGACACACGTGCCGATGACTTCCTTAACGGCAGTCTTTAACTCGTACGAGAGCATGTTTTCGAGTTTCATGTTGGCAATTCTGATAGCGGCCTCGAATGGTAGATTGCCTACCACTTTGACGTTGGGCTCTGCGGATCCTTTCTCGATATTGGCCTCTTTCTTGATGAGTGCCGTCACTGGTGGGATACCCACGGTGATCGTGAATTTCTTCTTGTCGTCAACTGTGATAACAACCGGGACCTGCATTCCGTTGAAGGACGCGGTCTTTACGTTGATCTCATCGACGACAGCTTTCACGTTGATACCGAGTGGTCCGAGCGATGGTCCTAATGGGGGACCAGCCGTTGCCTTTCCGCCGGGTACTAAAACCTCGACCACTTCTGCCATAGTCTTTGCACCATGCCGTCCCTAAAATAGGGCTCCAAGCTTGGGTCTGTAAATATTGATGGCTGGGGACATAAAGGTGACTGGGGGAGGGGTAGATGAAATATGACCGGGCGGTTTCATCCAAATAAAATTTATAAATGCCATCGGGTCCGGTACGCAACACAAATTTTTTCCAGCATCTTCTGGTACTCAGCATCGATATCGATACCCAGATTATTCTCCCTGGCGAGGAACGGAGGATTCACATTATCGATGAAGACCGGGATGTAGAGGATGTAATCATAACCCCTGACATGGGTCAGCCCGATCTTCCGGGTGGGAAGAGCCTGGAACTTTTTCATCGTCTGCACAGGATCGTTCATGCGGTTTTCGCTGATATCCTCCGAAAAATCATCCCATAATTTCTGATCTCCTGAAGATAATCGCGGCACAACCGTATCCTTAAACACGTGAACTTTTTTCTTGAAATGGGATTTTACACCGTCAGGAATATTCAGTACACGTTCAGATATACCGACCATGACAGTGGCTCCCATGATGATCTCGGATTTTATGCCGTGGAGATCCTGCAATACTTCGTACAGGTCATCGAACCGGGCGTCACGATTCCGGTGAGCAGTAATGACGGATTTATTTTCAATACATATCCTGACATTCTTGAGATCGGGATTACCGGAAGTGTCCGGTTCTCCGATGAGCAGATCCATTTTCCTTCCCCGTTTGGTGGGAGACCTGACATTCAGCCAGTGTTTGACGATGTGATTATCAATATCATTTCTCAGTTCAGGACATTTTTGCATCAGGTCCCGGAATATCCCCAAGCTGACGAGATCTGAATGCGTCTCCTGGCGATGATTGTGATAATGTTCTGTCACAATGTTGTCAATCACTTCGTCAAACGGTGTTTTCACAACAATCATCCTTTACCCGGCGACTTCACCCGGTTGTTCAGGAACGTGAAGACTTGTTACTTTCTGGCATGACAGCCATTCATTTTCCAGAATACTGAATGGAACAGGGATCTGCTTCAATATTGTGCTTTGCAACCGGAAGAATCCATTCGCTGCCCGCTGGCAGTTCGATTCAAGCCACACCCGGACTTCATGGGAATTGAGATATTCATGAATTTTTTCAAGGTGGTCAGGGTTCTTCGGAATAATGTAATATACAGAATGGCTTGGGACAATCTCTCCGGAATAATCAATCCTGAAAAACGGTGTTTCCGTGATATCCTTACAGAGAATTTTGCGTTGCTGGATCTGGGCAAGAGGAGGATTTTCATGGAAGGCATACCAGGGCTTTTTTGCAACGCATGTCCTTTTCAGCAGACGGATTCGGTTTTCTGGTGCAGACAGGAAGGTTTTCAATGCGCCGAGCTGGTTTTCCGGAATTAATTTTCCACTCGCTTCATAGGGCACAATCATTTCGAGTTCTGATTGAACCTTTGAAGAATTGATGGATAAATCTCTCCCGGTTATTGTCGGAAACGCATATTTTCTCAGAGCCGAAGGGATCTCGCTCTTATTATGAATGTAGACAGCATCCGCTCCGGTTGCAACACCACAGCTGACACGAAGACACAGATCACCCAGGTTGCAATGACCAGATTTTTTTTCTGTTTTTCCATAGATAACGGGGAAGGCAGATGTCCCATCTTTAGGTAACCGGACTGATTTTGTACAGCCATCCCTAAAAATTATCGCAGTTGGCGCGTCTGGTTTTTTGTGAGTTATTGTAGTTACTGCCGGGTATGTAACAAGATTTCCAAACGATTGTTCATGGACCAAATCGATCTCATTGATGCAATATCGTGAAAGGATAATCCGGAGTTGGGATGCACTTTTAACCGAGAGATATTTTTCAGGGGTTATAAAGACTAGCGTTCCCTCTTTTTCAAGACTGTTCAATGCCTGTTCAAAAAAAAGGAAATATAGATCGAACCGGCCGGTCGCCGAATGGAATAGCGTGCGGTATACGTTTTTTTCCATTTCAGTCAATCCGGTGATCGAAACATAAGGTGGGTTGCCGATGATAAATTTAAATTTCTCATGAACCTGCAAAAGAAAATCCTCACGCCGGATTTGTATTGAAGGGAATTTTGAATATTTTTCACACGCTAATGCGATGTGTTTTGGATCAGAATCGATACCGGTGATTCGGGGGATTTTCGTATTATTTTTTTCACACCACCGGATTATCCCATCAATGAACGCTCCTCTTCCGCAACCAGGATCCAGAATAGTATCTTCCGGTTCCGGAATTTTTTTTTCAAATAATTTTGCCACCATGTGATCGACTATTGACGGCGGCGTTGGAACGAACCCTTTCATGAGAATTTCCTAACCATATCTAAAGGATCTGGAGTATTAAGTATATCGGACTGGAGGGCGAAAGTAAACAGGTAGCACTAAAAGGAAGTTTCCGACGATGTGGACGGGCGACTCCTATCAGAAGTATACTCGTTGCTTGTGTGAAAGGTTCGTGATACTCATCAATTCAGCCAAAACCAGACTCCGGAAAATGCCCGGAAAACCAACCAAAAATCACCCGGCAAAAATCCGACAGGTTAGTTACCGGACGACATATCCCTGAATCATTTGGCAACTCTCCAGCCAATTCTTAAATACTCTTTTAAACAATAACTCGCAGTGGCTTTTATCACGGAAAAATCAAGCGGACTCGTAACTACGGTCTCAATACTCACGCGCAGGCTCAAAGAGGGAAAGACTTACGAAGATTTCCGGAAGGCATGGTTCCACACAACGGGCTTTGGAGTGGAGGGCGATGATTCAGAAGAGGGAAGCAACCGCATGTACACCCTCATCAATATCTTCGATCCGCGGGAGGTCATCGTGCTTGGATTTGCTAACGCCACACTTAAGCAGCTCGACGATGCGCTGAACATCGATGTGAAAGTCCGGGGAGAGAACCCGCTTGATGAGGTCATTGAACCGGAGATTGGCAGGTCGTTTTGTGCACTGGTTGCTGAAGACGACTTTAGTGCTGTCGGGTATATACCCTATTGCCCGCCCATGATTGACGGGAAGATGACCGATATGCAGGAGTTCGAAAAGACCCGGCTGGCGCTGCTTTCGATCTTTGCCGCAGCATCACAGAAGCGGGACACCGTCAACGAGGCACGAAAGAAAAAGAAATGATCCTTCCCTCTATGATTTCAATCCTTTAACAAGATGATAGAGATCTTATCGACCCTTCGGGGAATATTCCCCGGCAAGCATACCGTAATACCGGGTTGACCTCCAGTGATCCCGCAGCCAGACATGCTCGCGGAGGGTGCCTTCGTACCGCAGCCCGCCTTTTTCCAGGACACGGGCCGAGGCGTGGTTCAGTTCATCGCATTTCCCGTAAATCCGGTGCAGGGAAAGTCTGCCAAACCCGAAT
>JAURZP010000095.1 GCA_030653335.1 Methanoregula sp.
ATACACCGTCATTAAATCCCTTTGAGGATCCCGCATTATATATCAATCGCGAACTGGCTTGGGTACGCTTCAACCGGCATGTGCTGGATGAAGCCTTAGACCATTCGCATCCTCTTTTAGAGCGGGTAAAATTTCTCTCAATATTTGCCAATAACCTCGATGAATTTTTTATGGTGAGGGTATCAGGACTCCAGCGCCAGTTTGCAAAAGGCGTGCGTAAGTTTCCTGCCGATGGCATGACTCCCGGTCAGCAGCTGGATGGCATACAGGCGGCCCTGTTACCGGAACTTGTCATCCAGTACAATTGCTGGCATGACGACATACTGCCCAAACTTGCACAAAATGGGATTCATATACACAGCTATCGCGATCTTGATGAACGCCAGAAAGCCGCAATGCACCGCTTCTTTATCGATGAAGTCTATCCGGTTCTCACACCCCTTGCCTTTGACAGTTCGCACCCGTTTCCCTTCATATCCAACCTCTCGTTAAATCTTGCAATCATTGTCAGGGATGCAAATAAAAAAGAGTTTTTTGCCCGGGTAAAAGTGCCAACCAATCTCTTTTCCCGGCTCATACGCATTCCCGAACTGGATGGTAATTGCCGCAATGACCAGCGTGTCCATTTTGTGTATCTCGAAGATCTCATTGCCGCCCATCTCGACATGCTCTTTTGCGGACTTGAGATAATTGCTTCGTTTCCATTCCGGATCACTCGGGATGCCGACCCGGAGATTGAAGTGGATGATGCTTCAGATCTGCTCACCACTGTCGAAGAGATCATGGAACAGCGGGCACATGGAAATCCCATAAGAATCGAAGTCGAATGTTCCATGCATGACAGCATCTGCCACATGCTGGAACATAAACTGGTTGTCACCTCAGCGATGATCCACCGTGTCGATCACCCTGTTGGGATGGCTGACCTCATGCAGCTCCTCTCTTTGGATCGTCCGGACCTCAAAGATGCACCATTTACCCAGTCGCTGCCTGAAGATCTTAAGGAAGGCAGGGATATTTTTTCAGCCATCCGTCAGCATGACATCCTCTTATACCAGCCGTATGATAGTTTCACACCTGTAGTTAATTTTATCCGGCAGGCTGCAAAGGACCCGGATGTGCTTGCCATAAAAATTACTCTCTACCGGGTTGGGCCCAACTCCCCGATTGTAAAAGCGCTTATGGAGGCACGCGAGAATGGAAAGGCCGTTGCAGCTCTCATTGAGCTCAAGGCACGGTTTGATGAAGAGAACAATATCGGCTGGGCTCATGCACTTGAGCACGAAGGTGTGCATGTTGTCTATGGTGTGGTAGGGCTAAAAGTGCATGCCAAACTCTGCATGGTGGTGCGAAGAGAAAAAGACGGCATCCGAAGGTACATGCACCTTGGTACCGGTAATTACAATGCCACAACCAGCCGCATCTATACAGATTTTGGATTTTTAACCTGTGACAAACAGATTGGAGAAGATGTGGCAAACCTCTTTAATTTCCTGACCGGGTATGCACGGATCGACCGTTACCAGAAACTCCTTGTTGCTCCAGTCACCTTAAGAAAAGGCATGCTCTCGATGATCGATCGTGAGATTGCCAGTCACCAGCAGAAAGGAAAAGGACACCTCATCTTCAAGATGAACGCACTGGTTGATCCGTTCTGCATTGCTGCACTCTACCGCGCCTCCCAGGCAGGAGTGAAAATTGATCTTCAGGTTCGCGGCATCTGCTGCCTGCGGCCAAAAATTCCCGGCATCAGTGATAATATAGAAGTGACATCGATCGTAGGCAGGTTTTTGGAACACGCCCGGATTTATTATTTCCACAATGGCGGAAACGAAGAAGTATATCTGGGAAGTGCCGACCTCATGCCACGAAATCTCGATAAACGCGTAGAAGTGCTCTTCCCAATCCAGAATCCGGATATCCGAAATGCGATCATAACAAAAATTATCCCCGTTCAGCTTACTGATAATATCAAGCAGAGAGTATTGCAAAGTGACGGAACCTATATCAGAAACATTTCCCAAGGGGAAAAACCTCTCAATGCACAGGAATGGTTTTTAAAATACAGCGGTTGCTGGTATCATGACATCAACTAAAAGTCCCGTAACCGTAGAAAAAAAGGAAGAGCCTATGAAAGCTGCCTGCTATTTTGGTAAACAAAGACTGCTCCCCCTTCTTGAAGCGTTTTATAAAGAATCTGATGGTGTAAGGGCGGCAGAAGATATCGAATACATTCACCGGATGCGGGTAGCCTCCCGCCGTCTCCGGGCCGCACTTCCAATTTTTGGATCCTGTTTTCCTGCAAAAAATTATGCCTGTTGGTCTGAGGAGATCAAGGAGATTACCCGGGCATTAGGAGTGGCGCGGGATATGGATGTCCAGATCGCGTATCTCTTAAAATACCAGAAACGTGCCGAGAAAGCCTGGAAATCTAAAAAATCTGGTAAAGAAGGAGAACCCCCCACGAGTCCTGCCGTGCGGTATCTTGTTTTGGATCTGCAAAAAACAAGAGACCATATCCAAAAAGAGGTAAACTCTGCGCTTGACAGCCTGGAAAAGAGTCATGTCATTGATGATATGAAAAGTGCTTTTAGAGAGCCTCTTCCTTCTCTGCGGGATGGGCTGAAACGTTCATTTGCGTACGGGATCTCACCGGTTGCTGCACTACGGATCGAGGAACGATTATGCACACTTCTTTCCTTTGAACCCTGGGTCTCCCACCCTGAGGCAGTAGCAGAACACCACGCCACAAGGATTGCAGCAAAAAAACTCCGTTACACACTTGAAGTCTATGCTCCCGTCTACCGTCTGGGCTTAAAAAAACCTATCTCGCGGGTCAAGGCATTACAGGAAATATTAGGAGATTTGCATGACTGTGATGTCTGGATTGATACCATCACCCGCCTTCTCCTGCGCGAACGTTCTTTTCTCCGGACCGAGAAGGAAGAAAAACGCCCCGATACCTTCACGCTGTCAAGTCTGAAGATCTTTTTAACCGAGCGGGAAAGGGAACGCCAGCAGCTATACCGGCGTTTCGTACGCTACTGGTCGGCATTAAAGCGGGAAGATATCTGGAACGGTCTGCGGGCTACCCTTGATTCCGGCAGGAAAATGAATTTCAGGCCGCACGTTTCGGTGACAGAAGAAGAGATACGCACAGCTGTTGTCACCATATCCGGTGAATTTCCAGGTGGACAAAAGCACAGCCTTCACGTGACAAAGCTGGCCCTTATGATGTTTGACAGTCTAAAGCCCTTCCATAAGATGGATAGCCGGGACCGCTTCTTGCTTGAATGTGCCGGGATGCTGCATGATATCGGGTGGAAGGGAGGGAAAAAGGATCATAACAAGCGTAGTGCTGCGATGATCTTTGCAGACGAACGTCTCCCGCTCGATCTGGCTGAGCGCGGGATTATTGCTCTTGCTGCCTTTGCTCACCGTGGTTCTGCATCACTTGAATCGCAGGGTTTTTATTATCTGCTTTCTCCCGAATACCAGAAAAAAATTCTTAAACTTACCGGCATACTCCGCATCGCTGACGGGCTTGATTACCTGCATCTTGGTACAGTGCAGGAAGTCCACTGTGTTATTGAAGAAGAGATTTTCTGCGATGTGGTTGCTGGTTCAGACATTACCATTGAGAAAGAACGTGCCCGAACAAAATCAGATCTCTTCATACGGGCTTTTGGCAGAAATCTGGTGATCCGGTGAAGATGAAACAACCGGATCAGAACGGTCGTGTAGTTGCATTCATTGATATCGGGACCAATTCTATCCGCCTGTTGGTTGTTCGTCTCAACCCGAATCATTCGTACACCATTCTGACCCGTCAGAAGCAGCAGGTGCGCTTAGGTGATGGAGAATTTGAAGATGAAGAGATTCTGCCAGAAGCTGCTGAGCGTGCAGTTATTGTCTGTAAAACGCTCACCGATCTTGCCCGCACATTCAACTCTGAAGAGTTTGTTGCTGTTGCCACATCTGCGATGCGTGAAGCGGGAAACCAGCAGGAGATCCTTTACCGTCTGCGACAGGAAGCTCACCTTGATATCCGTGTAATATCAGGACAAGAGGAAGCCCGGCTGATCTATCTTGGTGTATCAAGCGGTATCCACCTTGAGGGAAAATCTGCATTTTTCATTGATATCGGTGGCGGGAGTACCGAGATTGCAGTAGGTAGTGAACGGGATTACCAGTTTCTTGAGAGTTTCAAACTTGGATCAATACGTCTTTCTAATATCTATGTGCCCTCAACTGATACCGGACCCATTACTCCGGATCAATATAAAAAGATCCAGCAGCATGTGAGAAACAGCATCATCCGGTCGGTAAAAAAGATCCGTAAACTCTCTTTTGACTGTGCGGTTGCAAGTTCAGGCACTGCCATTAATCTTGCAGAGATTGCACAAAAAGTCCTGCACCCGTCTGCGAGTAATGAACTTGTGCTCACTCATAAGGATTTAAAAAAAGTTATTGGTATGATCTGCTCCCTGCCATTAGACCAGCGCAGGAAAATTCCTGGCATGAATCCAGAGCGGGCAGATATTATCGTGCCGGGAGCTGCCATTCTCGATACGTTCATGCAGGAACTATCTCTTGATTCGATAACAGTAACCGGCAGGGGGTTGCAGGACGGACTTCTTGTGGATTATCTCTCCCGCATGGATGAATTTCCTCTGTTGGGTGAACTTTCAATACGCCAGCGCAGCGTATTGCAGCTGGGCAGATCCTGTGGCATCAATGAGGCTCATGCCCGTACAGTAACTGCCATTGTCCTTGCCATGTTCGATACTGCAAAAGAGCAAAACCTTCATGCCTATGGTGATGCTGAACGAGAACTTTTAGAATATGCTACGTTCCTTCATGATATTGGATCGTTTATCTCGTATAACAACCACCAGGTACACTCCTATTACATGATAAAAAACTCTGAACTTCTGGGCTTTAACTTAAAAGAAGTCACGTTTATGGCCAATCTTGCAAAGTTCCACCGCAAAAAAAGCCCTAAGAAAAAGGATATAGAAATTCCCGAACTCGATCCGCATGAACAAGAAGCCCTGCGCGTGCTCTCAACATTCATACGATTAGGAGAGAGTCTTGACCGGAGTCATGCAGCCCTGATTAAGCATGTCCGTTTCACCGCGTCAGGAAATGAAACTGTCCGACTTGAAATTGTTGCACGGGGTGACTGTCAACTGGAGATCTGGGGTATCGAGAGCGAGAAAAAATCTTTTGAAAAAGTGTTTGGCAAAAATATTATTTTTGATATTTTAAGGGGTACAACGTCTGCGTGAAAAACCGGTTTTCCAGATCCGGTTAAAGATGGAGGCAAAATAATAAAATTATGGTGTGCCGATCAGCATCTGAACATCGGCAAAAACTTCATTTCGCGACATTTCAATCAGGTAATTTCCTTTCTGGCGCACCATAAAATTCTGTTTTGTGAAATCTGAGTGGTCTTTTCCAAAGCCCTGCTGGTCAATGACTGCTCCTGACCCAGCATCAAGTATCTTGACTTCAAACCATGCGTAAGGACTGATATCGGTAGTATTCTCATAGTGTTCATTGTTAGTCCCGATAGCAACTAACCGGATACGGTTCGTCATTGTCGGGGTCAGGTTGAACCGGATATACAATGGGGGGCGTGTGAGTTCGTGTGCGAAATCTACTTTCTGGCCAAAAGCAAATTTCTGGTTAAGGGTATATACCTGCTCGTAATCTTCTTGCAGTCGATCATCTCTCACAATGACCGGAAGAGGGGTTGTTTCCGGTATGACTGTTGTGTAATATACCGTGGGCGGGACTGTCTGTATGATGGCAGGTGTGACTGGTGTTGTCTGGGATGGCACAAAACCATTGGAAGATTTCTGGTTTCCTTTGAGCATTGGCATTCCAGCAAAGTACGCCACAGCAATGATCACAAGAAGGATCACAATCCCTCCGATAATCATGGATGTCCGGGGTGTTTTTGGTTGTACCGGTGAAGTTCTATCGCAGGGAAGTGGAGTTATTTGAACTTCCGGTTCTGCGGGAGTTACCTGAATTGGCGGTGCAGTGATCTGTTTCATGGGAGTTCCGCACTGCACACAGAACTTTTTGTCAGCAGGAACTTCTGCACCGCAGGATGTACAAAACGGCATATGATTAACATTGGTTGTGATGGATTGATATTTTTTCTTTTTTTAGGTTGGTCGTTATAAGTTGTAAACGGTCTGATCCTGAAATACCGGCACCTCAAAGAAAATGAGCACAGACAATCCGGTTGGGAAAATAAAGAAATCTCTCGACAACTGTGTTCAATCGAGGAAAGGTTTTCACATCAGCAAAATCGGATTGGAGGTTCAAATACGTGCCCTTTTTTATGAGAAGGTAGCAGACATACTCTTATGAAATCACTCAGAGTACCTTATTTCCTGCTCGTGGTTTTTTTAACAATTCTCCTTGCTGCTGCAGGGTGTGTCAATCCATCCGGTATGGTTCCAGCTGATAGTGGAACCAATAAAGATATTTTAAGAGGTGCGAATGTTGGAATTACAGGGCCCAACAATTGTTCCTCCATTGAGGAATGTGCTGCTTACTGTTCCGCCCATAAGGATGTATGTGAACAATACTGTCGTGATCATGCCGATGTATGCAGCCAGTTGGGCGGTGCACCGGGCCAAAAACCTACCGGGTCATCAGGTTCGTCTGCTCCGGGAGGGTTTGGTGTGGGCACTGCATGCGACACTCCGGTACTCAAACAAAAGATGTTAACAGAGATCAATAAAATCCTTGTCACTCCTCCTGACACCATACGTCCTCCCAACTGGATGACCAAGATCCTTCCTGCCGGAAATCCCTACCCGGGTTATTACTATGATCTCTCCACAGCATTTGGTCCTGCCATCGATTCACAGAAAACTGAATGGACGGGAGTAGGCGAACCGCCGCGTGCAGCCGGACTTGACTACTACATTATAGGCTATTGGGACGAACAACCGAAAGGAATCAGCGGGCATATGGGTGAAAATGCACCGGATTCAATAGATTTCTCAAAGTACCAGCTTGCAGTATTTTACACAAATGTTTCCGGAAAATCGCAAGCTGCGATGATCAGTGCATTACCCGCCCTTACAATGAGTGAATCGGATGCAAAAGCGTATTTTGCCTCTAAAATAAAAAAATCGTTCATCAATCTTGACAACAAGGCACTCACCCGTTCAGGGAACCAGAAAATGTATGAGGGGATCTGGCATGACTCAGAAAATACTCAGGATTACTGGGATGTTCAGATAGGCATCGGGTATATCGCGATTGGACAGGGTAAAGTCTATTCAGCAGAGTCCCAGCTCCAGGGCGATCCCGGTACGGTCTGGAAATATCATGCCTGCAAACCCTGTGAGAACTGCGATGACTGGACTGTGGAAAAGGCATTCAATAAAGACTGCTCGATAGATAGTGACTGTCTTTCCGGATTGTCCTGCAATGCCGGCTATTGTGTGAAGCCGGGTTTAAGACAAAGTCCGCAGCAGAATACAGGGCCGGTTACCACACCGGGATCCGGATCCATTGGCGGGAACGGTCCCGGGTCTGCGTGTAAAACAAGCGGCGATTGTGCTTCAGGTCTTTCCTGCACAAACGGTGCGTGTTCAATTCCCGGTGGAAAACCCTGATCCATTTCATTTTTTTTGGGTATGCACTTTTATCAGGTGATAGATCATTGGGAATTGTCGCCCATCAGTCATTGACAACAAAAACCTATCCCCCGCATCGTATGTAATTCCTGAAAAATTATCGGATGATCATAATCAAATCGCCGTCCACGGTAATGTTGTACCTTTCTGAGATGTGGATTGATCGTACATATTTTTTTATTGAATTTATCTGGGTGTTCCGAACCGGTAAACCCCTTTTTGCTCCGTCATCTCAAACCGTGCATCTTTGCCCGTTTCTCCAGTTTCGTT
>JAURZP010000099.1 GCA_030653335.1 Methanoregula sp.
AAAACCGGCCTGTTTGGAGCTGTTTGGATTGAGGATCTTGATCAGGTATGGGCTACACTACGGGTAGGGGGGTTTGAGAGGTTAATGGTGTGAGGTTCCGATAGTATCCCATGTAACTCCACAATTCATTCGCTCACTCGCTTGATTGTAGGGTGTGAATCATCCACATCACGGTGAGGATAGTTTTTTCGCATCTGTTTTTTAATGATTGGCGAAGACTGGGAGTCAGGATCAATTATTTTGTATAAGCTTTCAACAGCGCCCGGAACATCTTGCCGTGATTGGGATATCTCAGGTGAAGCAGTTCGTGAACAATAATTTTTGTCCGCTCATCTTTGGATTGTCGTAAAATTGCCCGGTCGAATGTCAACCGGCCCCTGCTTGAACAGCTCGCCCACTTGTTCTTCATTTTACGCAGGTGGATCTCATTTATTTCAACCTTGCAGGTCTTTGCCCACTCCCCAACCGATCGTTTGAAGGATTCCGGTGAGATCATGTCACTGCCCGTTTGAGAACGCTCATGATCTGGTCAACGATCTTTTTGATCTCTTTGACATCGCGGATTCCGGATTGCAGGATGACCGTGTAGAGTTCCTGTTTCACATCGCGGGCCTGTTGTTCACTGGTTCTCCAGTGGGGATAGTGGTTCAGGATAATTTTCATTTCATGGGCTTTTGTTTCCGGTTCACTGATGTTGGTTTTGTTGAGAAGCCAGAAGATGGAGAATTCTTCTATAGGGATATTGCGCTTCTCCTGTTCGAGCCGGGCTGTATTGATCTCTTCGATGATGTTTTTAAGTTCAGCAAGAGTTTCCTGTGTGGATTTCTGGCGGTCCTTGTAGAGCTGGATCACTGCATCCGCTTTTTCACTGATGGAGAGAAGGTAGGGTGATTCTTCTGTATGTTTCCGTACGAGATTTGCAACTCCTTTGCTGAGATTGAACACTTTCTCGATATCAGATACCGGCTGTTCTTCAATATAGCGGAGGACTTTATCGTTGATCTCGTAAATTCCGCCAGGTGCTCCGATCTCGCTGCTCAAGGTATGATCCTGGACGAGCCGCGCAACCTTGCGGGAGAATTCGCGGTCAACGGATATGCCGGGATCAAAGTTTTCCCGCACCATGCGGTACATTTTCGCAAGTTTGTCCACATCATCAATGTAAGGTCTCAGGAATGCATCGGGAGAGAGAATTTCATAAATGTCTGAGAGTTCGTGGAAGAATGCATAGAAGGTATGGCGGGTTTCTTCATTCAGGAAATATTCGAGCACGGCTTCAACCGCCTTGTCCCGTGTCTTTCCTCTGGCAAGCCCGAGATATTGTTGTGCTTCCTGTGCCATCAGCCGGGTGAACCGGGCTTTGAGAACGTCGAGATCATTGACAATACCTTCGATATCGCTGGAATCAAAGGCGAGCGCTTTTTTGAGATTGTTGAAGATCCCGACAATATCGAGCACGAACCCTGCGGGTTTCCGGTGTCCGTCATCATCTTCATAGGGACGGTTCACCCGGGCAATTGCCTGGAGGAGAACATGATCCCGCATGGGTTTGTCGAGATACATGCAGTAGAGGACCGGGGCATCAAACCCGGTGAGGAGTTTTTCTGTGACAATGAGAATTTTCGGGTTTTTCTCCGGGCTCCTGAATGCCTTGCGGATACGTTTCTCCTCATCTTCTGCATGGTAGTGCCTGCGGAGATCGTCTTCATCCCGGGGGTTCGGGCTGTACACGACTTCTGAATATTCTTTCGGGAGAAGTGTATCGAGTTCCTTTTTGTAGAGCGCACATGCTTCCCGGTCAACAGCAACTAAAAATGCCTTGTATCCCATGGGCTCTACGTTGTTCCGAAAATGTTCTGCCACGAACCGGGCCACCTTAGGCACCCGCTCGGGGCTTTTCATCATGTTCCGGAGGTTGACTGCTTTTTCAAGAACCTTGTTGAGTTCCGCGACATCGCTTATACCCTCCATCTCCGCAAGGTCGAGGAATTCCTTTTCGAGTGTTCTCCGGTCAACGAGCAGGTCGTTGGGGGCGAGCGTGTAATGGAGCGGGACTGTGGTGCCGTCGCTGATGGACTCGGCTATACTATACTTGTCGAGATAGCCGTAGGGTGGATCGTCGCGCCCGAATGTGATGAACGTCCCCTGCCCGAATGCAGTCTTATCTATAGGGGTCCCGGTGAACCCGATATAAGTGGCATTCGGGAGTGCGCCCATGAGGTAGTTGCCCAGCGTGCCGGTGGTTGTACGGTGGGCTTCGTCCACGAGGATGAAGATTGTGTCCCGGGTATTGATCTTCTCCGGCATCCCTTCGAACTTGTGGATCATCGAGACGATGAGGCCCCGGTGATCGGCTGCAAGGAGTTTCTGCAACTCCCGTTTGCTCTCTGCGACTTCGACATTTCCAATCCCGGCAGCGGTGAGATTGCCGAAGAGCTGGGTTTCGAGTTCGTTCCGGTCCACGAGCAGGATCACGGTCGGACTCTCAAAGACCGGTTCGCGGAGGATCTTCTGCGCCGCTACGATCATCGTGTAGGTCTTGCCCGACCCTTGAGTATGCCAGACCAGGCCGCGTCTCTTTCCGGGATCGCGGGCCCGCCCGAGCAGCTTATCGACAGCCCGCATCTGGTGCTGGCGGAGCACGACTTTCTTTAACTCCTCATCCTGCCGGGTGAACAGGATCCCATCGGTGAGCAGCGTGAGGAACAGTTTCCGGTCACAGAACGTTTTCACCAGCGTCTCGTAATCCCCACCGGCCTCATCCTTCCAGTTGAAGAGCGTCTTCTTTGACATGTTCCAGGTGGCGCTGTAATAGTAGCGGATGATGTGCGTGAGTGCGTAGAGCTGGAGGACCGCAAGCAACTCAGGACATTCGCGGTGATAGCGCCGGATCTGATCGAGAGCTTCTGCAATGCCCTCTTTCTTGTGGGCTGCCTTGGCCTCGACAAAGAAGACCGGGATGCCGTTGACAAGGAAGACCACATCCTCGCGGATGGTCTTTGAACCATTGGTGAACGAAAACTCATCCGTGATATGGAAGGTGTTGTTCTCAATCTCATCGGTGTCGATAAACCGGACATCGCGCTCTCGTTTCTCTGCCGGGACAAAGATGGTTTTTACTCCTTTGAGATATTCCCATGCAATGAGGTTGCCTTCAATGGTGGGAGGAATGCGGCCGATCCGTTTTGCGAGTTCGGTGGCGAGCTCGCGGGTCATGAAGGTGTCATTGAGCCGGATGAGCTGGTCAATGAAAAGATCTTTGAAAAGTATGCCGGTGGGGCCGCCCCGCAGTGCGGTGGCTTTGTCCTTCGGGACATATTCCCACTTCGCGGATTCGGCATAGTCGATGAACGGATTCTGTACTGAGCCACGTTCACCGCCAAGTGTCATAGTATTTTCTTAATTGTCTCTTCAAGACGAAAATCCTTTACCCGGATCTTTGCGGTCATGAGATCGTGCAGGAGCGATGTGAACTGGGTGCCGGGCGCTTCTTTGCGGGATTTTTCTCCGTTACTTACAGCAGGGCGACAAATTCTTCGACCGTGATCTGCGCCTGGTACAAAATGGACTTCAGTGTTTTTGGTGCAATCGTGGCACCAGAATGAACGGGCACCGTGACCAGACAGTCTTTCTCTGCGTGATAGAGAAAATGGTGGCTTCCCTTTGTATGAACGAGGGTAAATCCTGCATGATGAAGAGCCCTGAGTACCTTGTCTCCGGTCACCCGGGGGAGTTTCATGCAACAACCGGGTTCTTAAGAGTCACTTCCACTTCAACCGGTACGGGCTTTTTGAGGATCTTCAGGGTTTCGATATACCCGGAGATCGCTTCTTCGATATTTTTGAGCGCGTCGTCCCAGTTGTCACCCTGCGAGATGCAGCCGGGCAGGGAGGGAACTGTAACCGTATAACCGCCGATCTCGTTCTTGTCCATCAGAACCGTATAACGCATTCGTGTTTGTTTCATGCGGGCACTTCGCTTTTAGTAATTGAACAGTATCTTCCTGACAGGATTAAAGTATCTTCCGGTGATGCACGATGCTTCGGGTGCATCTGGTGCAATCGTTGTCCTCAGGCTGTGCTGACCCGGATCTTCGCGGTCATGAGATCGTGCAGGAGCGATGTGAACAGGGTGTCGAGCGCTTCTTTGCGGGATTGTTCGGCGGCGAGTTTTTTCTCTACTACTCCGATCAGATTCGCGATTGTATTTTGCTCATCTTCAGAGGGAACAGGTACTAAAAAATTTTCAATCGCAGATGTTCCTATACGCTTTGTTCCATGAGCAGAAGTTCCAATTTCAGGTAAAAGATGTGACGTAAATTGAGAAATTGCGTACAATAAATAGGTTGGATTCACATTTGGCATGGCACAGATCGCTTTTAGATCCTGATTGAAGGCCATCGGCTTCGTAATAATTGCCACGGGGACATCTCTGATTAAAATCATTCCGCGAATGACGATAAAGATCGTACCTTCAGGTACCAACCGACTACCAGAAACTAAACCTTCTTCGGAAATATGATCGATGACATCATCAAGGATAGGTAATTTCAAATCTTTTGGGCTCACCCACGGAATTTTTCCAATCCAAAACTCTTTGTTCTCTTTGGAAGGAGTGCCCCCGCTAAAAATTTTAGAGATTTCTTTTAGCCTTTTTATCTCCCACCCCTCAGGGACCGGTCCGATCTCCGTCTCTTTCAGCGCCACCCGCCCCATATCCTCCGTAGGCACCGGGCCGTACGTGAACAGGTGCTTCATCATCGCCGCTTTGAGCGCTTTTGTCGCCGCGATCACTGCATCGGTATTCTCCTTTGCCTCCTGCACTGTGCGGAGGGTGGTGGCGATTGCGTGCTGTTCGGGAAGCGGGGGGAGGGGAATGTCAAATCCTGATAATTTTGCTTTGTTGATCGATTTGAAAATTGAACCTGTGGCCTCTTTCTCTATCTCATCCTTTAGTTGCTGTAATAAAAAAAAGAGAAATTGATTATCACCCTTTTTTAATGAGATTGCTGCAAGACCTCTGCCAATGCAGTATTCGATATCGGCAATATTCACATCACCAACAGGTGCACGGACTGACATCAGAATGCTGCCGAGAGGTGCAATCTTTTTCGGATCTGTAGTGAATTTGATATTTTTTGGATTGACTTCTCCGAATTCTGCTTTCCCTTGCAAGAATGGTCTTCCGTTATGGGTCTCATTGTAGGAAGTTCCGGGAGGGGATTGCCCCATGATAATTTGGGCAACGCTTTCAAGTTTAGAAATTTTCCACTCCTCTGGTAACACACCCAGCTCCGTAGCCTTGTATCCTACCGGAATATCTTTTACTTCGGTCATTATTCCTCTTGAATATTGATTAGACCCAATGCGGACCATAACTTTTTACGTATGCATCATATGCCGATTTGCATGAATTCAGGCGATCAACAGATCCATTAAAAAATCCTGCCTTTAATAGACTCCAATCGCTTCCTTGTGAAATTCCATCTTGAAAGAATTTATCGATGGGCGAAGTCACTCCAGCAAAATCATATAATCGCTGATATTTCCACTTAAATCTTCCAATCGGGCCGAAAAGTCTTGCATTTGTTAAATCCGGAAAATTTTGATCGATGAAAACCAATCCCACTAGATATTCAAAAAGATCAAACGTTTCATCGAATTTCACTGAATCGGGAATTATGTCTTTTAGCTGTCCTTCAAGAAATCCATGAATGTAATCGCTTACGGGGGTATAATATTCAAGATCATCCCGTGGGGTTGGAACTAGTTTATTCGCGTCGGAACCAAAAACATTCCAAACTTGTAGCTGTTTAAGCGAATTTTCCGGCCGCCCATTTTCATTACTAATGGGTTTTGATAAGAGAGCGAACAGAGCGTCAAAATTTTCTACTTCTAAAGCAGCCATCCCAATCGAATAATTTAAAAGATATGCTGGATATTGCTGAAGATTGACAAATATTACAATTCCTTCGGTTTAAGGTTTTTTAAGAAGTCTTTATATTGCCTTAACAATCGGCTTTGGGGAATGATTTGTCCCAAAATTTACGTAGGTAGTGAAAATCCCAATTGACATCTTCATCAATT
>JAURZP010000113.1 GCA_030653335.1 Methanoregula sp.
ACCGGCCTGTTTGGAGCTGTTTGGATTGAGGATCGGGATAGGGGATGGGCTAAACTATAGTAAGGGTGGACCGTCACAAAATCATTTTTTCCTTAAAAAAAAGTTAGTAGTTATCAGCCGCAATCTCGAAATACGCCTGCGGATGATCGCAGACCGGGCATTTATTGGGCGCAGTTTTTCCACTTTCAACAAACCCGCAGTTCCGGCAGTACCATTTCGCGGGAGTCTCGGACTTAAAGACAGTCCCTCTCTCCATTTTAGCGTATAGTTTTGCATACCGCGATTCATGGTGCGCCTCCACTTTTGCGACCATCTTAAAGAGGTGAGCGATCTCCTTGAATCCCTCCTTCTCTGCTGTGGCTGCAAAACCCGGATAGAGTGTGCCCCACTCCATCTTCTCGCCCGCAGCTGCTGCGGCAAGGTTCTCTTTTGTATTCCCGATCATACCCGCCGGGTAGGCTGTGGTAATTTCAACATCCCCGCCTTTGAGCTGTTTGAAGAAAAGTTTCGCATGCTCTTTTTCTTCTTCGGATGTCTGCAAGAAAAGACTCGCAATCTGTTCGTAACCTTCTTTTTTTGCTGCGCTCGCAAAGAAGGTGTAGCGGTTCCGCGCCTGCGACTCGCCTGCAAATGCGGCAAGCAGGTTCTTTTCAGTTTTACTTCCTTTGAACTCCATGGTCCGGTCACTCCATTTTTTTATCCGTCCACATCCGTCATTTACCTGCATTTTTACGGGCGGACGGGTAGCGTTAATATTCTCTTTCCTGCGGATAATCCTTTCACCTTGCCATTTCCTGCAGGCAGACATATTTTTTATTGCAGAATATGATTAGTGTAATACAAACGATGTATACCGTACTTTATGTTGATGACGAGCAGGTTCTTCTTGATCTGGCAAAGGTTTTTTTGGAACGGTCGCCGGATTTTTGCGTAAAAACCCAGATTTCGGCTCATGCAGCACTCAACTCCCCTCTTATCACCTCCTGCGATGTCATTGTTTCAGATTACCAGATGCCGGAAATGGACGGGATTGAATTCCTAAAAGCCATCCGGAAACGGTTTGGGGCTCTGCCATTTATCCTTTTCACCGGGCGCGGGCGCGAGGAGGTGGTGATCGAGGCTATTAACAATGGCGTGGATTTTTATCTCCAGAAAGGCGGGGATCCCAAAAGCCAGTTTGCCGAGCTCTCCCACAAGATCCGGATGGCAGTCGAACGCAAACGGGCAGTGGATGAACATATCGAATCCGACAAACGGCTCAGCTCGATCTTCCATGCAAGCCCGATTCACCAGATGATCACCGAGTTCTCCAACGGCAGGATACTCGATATCAATGACCGTTTCTTAAAAGACTTAAAGATCTCCGGTAAAGAAGTCATCGGCAGAACCATGGATGAGATCGGCCTGTTCATTGATAAGCTCCAGTATTTTGCAATCATCCGACAGCTGGAGCGGGAGGGGATGGTCCGCAAAGCTGAACTTCTCATACGTGACCGTAGTGGCAGGACCTACACCACACTCACTTCGCTGACCCGCATACAGGTCCACGGTCAGGACCTCATTTACACCCAGTCCATGGATATCACTGCGCAGAAGAAGGCGCAGCAGACAATAAATGCCCTCCTTAATGCACCTCCGGATGCATCTCTCTTGTTCAATACCGATGGCACCATCCTCGCTGCCAACAATTCAGCGTCTGTGCGATACTCGATCCCTGTCGAGAATCTGATCGGCATGAATGCCTTCACGCTGGTATCCCCGGAATATTCCTACCTGCATCAGGAAAAGGTAAAGGAAGCCCTTGCAACCGGAAAACCATTGGTCTATCTCGATGACCGGGCTGACAGCGCATTTGAGAACCATATCTACCCTGTCATAGGTCCTGATGGTGAAGTTGCAAGCATTGCCCTTTATTCCCGTGATGTAACGGAAGAGAAACATGCAAAAGAGGCGTTAAAGGAATCCGAGGAGAAGTACCGGCTCGTGGTCGAGCACAGCCATGACTCCATCTACATCTACCGGGACAACCGTTTTCTCTTCATCAACCGGCAAGCCGAGGAACTCTCCGGCTTTACGCATGAAGAGCTCGTAAAACGGGACATCTGGGATTTCATTCATCCCGATGACCGCGAGCGGTTGAAAGATGCTGCAAGGAAACGGTTTGCCGGCGGGCAGGTTTCATCATCATTCCAGGCAAGGATCCTCCGGAAAAATGGCGAGGTACGGGAGGGGGAATTCTTTGTTGACCTCGTTGATTTCCAGGGAAAAATGGCGATTCTCGGGATCGCCCGCGATATCACTGAGAAGAAGCGGGCCGAAGAGGAGATCCGGGAACGCGGGGAGCAGCTCCGCTCGCTCTCCGATAACCTCCCGAACGGGATGGTCTACCAGATCATAATCGGGCCCGAGGGTACACGCCGGTTTTCCCATGTCAGTGCCGGCGTCAGACAAATTCATGAGGTGACTGCAGAAGAAGTGCAGCGGGACCCGTCGCTTCTCTATAGCCAGATAATTGAAGCGGACCGGATCCCGCTTCAAGAGGCAGAAGAGCGTGCTTTTGCATCCATGTCCCCGTTCAGCATCGAGGTGGGGATTCGTACACCCTCTGGCAGAGAGCGCTGGCTGCTTCTCCGCTCGGCCCCCCGCTCACTGCCCGATGGCACGATCCTCTGGGACGGGATCGAGCTCGATATCACAACAGCAAAACGGGCGGAAGAAGAACTCAAAGCTGCCTATGAGCAGCTCATCGCTTCGCAGGAAGAACTCAAAGGCCAGATCCATGCGCTCAAAGCGGGCCAGGAGCTGCTGAGGGAGAGCGAAGAACTCCACCGGAGCCTGTTTATGGCATCTCCGGATGGAATCGCCATGGTTGACACAAAGGGGGTTCTCACATATGTTTCCCCGAAATCTCTTGAGATGTTCGGGCTTTCTGTCCCTGAAGAAGCAATAGGGACGAATGTCCTTGACTGGATTATGGATGATGATCGCAGTCTGGCAGGGGAACGGTTCGCACAAGTCATGTCTGACAACGGCTTCGTATCCAATATCTACCGGGTGCATCGCAAGGACGGCTCTCAATTCTTTGTAGAGATGCACAGTGCGGCACTCCATAACAGCAACGGTTCGGTAAGAGGCCTCATCTCAATACTCCGGGATATCACAGAGCGCCGGCGGGCGGAGATGGCGCTACGCGAGAGCGAGGAGAACTACCGCTGCATCATTGAGAACATGCAGGATGTCTTTTACCGTACGGACCAAGACGGATTGATCACGATGATCAGTGCCTACGGTGCCCGGCTTGCAGGGTTCGATTCACCTGAAGAGATCATCGGGAAGTATACCGCAACGGACTTTTATGCCGATCCCAAGGAGCGGGACAAGTTCCTTGCCTTCCTTGGCCGGGAACGCGTGGTCAGCGGGTACACCATCACCCTCAGGGACCGGCATGGCAACCTTCACTCTGCCACGGCAAGCAGCCGCCTACTCTGCGATGATAAAGGGAATTTCAATGGTGTCGAGGGGATCCTTCACGATGTAACCGAGCTCAAGCGGGTGGAGAACGCCCTGCGGAAGGCAAACCGGCAGTTCACCCTCATGACAAGCATCACCCGCCACGACATCCGCAACCAGCTGATGGCACTCGGGGGATGGCTCGAGCTCTCGCGGGCCTCGGTTTCGGATCCGGACCGGATGCGGGAACTGATTACCAAAGAACAGCGGATCGCATCGATTATCGAAGAGCAGATAAATTTTACCATGTTTTTTGACGAGATGGGGGTAAAAGAACCGGCCTGGCTGGACCCGGTCCCTCTTATCCGGAAATCAAAAGCAGCCCTGCCGTTTAAGAAAATACGGCTGGACTTAGACATTTCCGGTATTGAGATCTTCGCCGATCCGCTCTTTGAGAGGGTCTTTTATAACCTGTTTGATAACGCGCTCAAGTACGGTGGAGATACCATGACGACAATCCGGGTAGCTGCGCATCGGGACGGGTCCCGCCTCGTGCTGGTGGTTGAGGACGATGGTATGGGAATTTTTGAAAAAGACAAGGAGCAGCTGTTCGACCGCGGGTTCGGGAAGAACACGGGCCTTGGCCTCTTTCTGGTGCGGGAGATCCTCTCCATCACTGATATCACGATAAAAGAGACCGGGATTCCGGGCAAGGGTGCCCGCTTCGAGATGCTGGTGCCAAAAGGTTCATTCCGGGTACCCGGTGCCCGGTGTGATTAAATCCGGTCATCAACCATACAGGTTTTCCTGTGGTGCTAATGTTCAGGCCTGCCTTCGTGTGATAAACACTCTTGGGTGTCGAGTTCATCAGCTTTCCGGCATAAACCTTGAAATATGAACAGCGGTCATTCACTGTCATAGCGTGTGTGCCTGATTGGAGGGATGGAGCATGACTACACCATCAGTTGAGTTACGGAAGTTTGTTGCCCCGGAGTTCATCATCGGGGCGGATGCCCGGCTGCTTGCCGGCCGTTATGCGAAAAATTTCGGTGTACACCATGTTCTCGTGGTCACGGGACCCAACATCATCAGCGCCGGGTGGGTGAAGGATGTGACGGGGAGCCTCGATGCAGAAGGCATCGGACACACCATCTTCTCCGGTGTGACCCCCAATCCCCGGGACTTCGAGGTGACGAAAGGCGCCACGCTGTACGAGGAGTCCGGCTGCGATGCGATTGTCGTGGTTGGCGGCGGCAGCCCCACAGACTGCGCCAAGGGGATCGCGATTGTGGTCTCGAATAAGAAAAATATACTCGAGTTCGAAGGGGTGGACAACGTGGCAATACCCCCGCCGCCGATGATCTGCATCCCCACCACGGCAGGCACCGGCGCCGATGTCTCACAGTTTGCCATCATCACTGATACAGGACGCAGGGTGAAGATTGCGATCATCAGCAAGATGATCGTACCGGACATCGCGCTTGTCGACCCGGTGCCCCTGACCTCGCTCTCCTCAGAGCTCACTGCCAATACCGGGCTGGACGCGATCACCCATAGCGTGGAAGCCTATGTCTCGAACGCCAGTTCACCCGTGACAGATACTCTGGCCCTGGAATCCATCCGGCTGATGAAAGATCACCTTCTCGCAGCGTACCAGAACCCGGCTTCCGTTGAGGAACGGTACCAGACCATGCTGGGCAGCCTCCTTGCAGGTCTTGCATTCTCCAACGCCAGCCTCGGGGCAGTCCACGCGATGACGCACAGCCTTGGCGGGTACTCCGACCTTCCCCACGGGCAATGCAATGCCCTCCTGCTGGAACATGTAGCCGAGTTCAATTTTGACGCAAGTCCCGACCGGTATGCAGCCATTGGAAATATCCTGCAACCCTCTCAGGTTCATGGAAAGACACTGGGGGCAAAAGAGGATCTTGTCCTTGCGCTCCGCACGCTTCGTGAATCGTTGGGCGTTACGGACCGGCTCTCGGATCTCGGTGTGACAAAGAAGGACCTTCCCGAGCTTGCGGGAAAAGCGATACGCGACCCGTGTCTTGCAACCAACCCGAAGAAAATGACTGTTGAGGATATCGTGCAGGTCTATGAAAAAGCACTCTGATGACATTCCTGACTGGGAAGCCCAGCGGAACCGTATCATCGGTCTTGGCGAGACCTCCATCCGGAAGAGTTACTACCCCGAGCTCCAGCAGCGCATCCTCGAATTGGAGAAGAAGAATAGCGAGCTCGCGGCAGCCTATGAGGAGCAGACTGCCATTGATGAAGAACTGCGCCAGCAGATTGAGGAGACAAGTAAAAAAGAAAAGGAGTTGCGGGAGAGCGAGGCATTCCTCACTAGTATTATTGAGAATATCCCGCTCATGCTCTTTGTAAAGGACGCCCGGGATCTCCGGTTTGTCCGGTTCAACAGGGCGGGTGAAGAGCTCCTGGGGTATTCGTGTGAGGATCTGGTGGGAAAGAATGACTACGATTTCTTCGAGAAAGAGCATGCAGATTTCTTCACAAAGAAAGACCGGCAGGTTCTTGAGGGAAAGACACCGATTGATATCCCTGAAGAGAAGATCGGGACCCGGACCCATGGTGAGCGCATCCTGCATACCAGAAAAATTCCCATCGTCAGCAGCAATGGTGAACCCCGTTTCCTGCTCGGAATTTCTGAAGATATCACGGAATGGAAACACCAGGAACATATCCTGAAAGCCCAACTGAATCTCGGTATTGCACTGCAGAATATTTTCGGGTTGGATGAAACGCTGGACATCTGTCTTTCCGCAGCGATAGAGATATCAAAAATGGATGCCGGTGGAATCTATCTGGTCGATGAAACGAGTGGTTCAGTCGATCTGGCAGTCTCCCGCAATCTGGGGGATGAATTTTTAAAACAGATCTCCCATTATCCTGCGGGTTCTGATAATGCCCGGCTGGTGATGATAGGAAAACCCGTCTATGTTCCGTACAGTAAGACCGGGATTATTTATACTCCCGTTCAGGAACAAGAGGGGGTGCTGGCTATCGGGATTATCCCGATAACCTTTGGGGGCCGGGTGATGGCCTGTTTGAACATAGTATCCCACACCCTTGATGAGATATCGTTGAGCAGCCGTATCGCACTTGAGACGATCTCCACCCAGATTGGGGCTGCCATTGTGCAGAAGATGGCCGAGGAAGCACTTCGCATCAGCGAACAGAGGTACCGGAGCCTCGTGGATATCACGGATACCGGGTACCTTGTTCTCGACAACCGGGGTCTCGTCATCGACGCCAACGACGTATACCTCCGGCTCACCGGCAGGCGAACGATCGCTGACCTGATCGACCGCCCGGTCACTGAATGGACTGCTCCCTATGATCTTGAACGCAATGCCCGTGAGGTGGAGAAATGCATAAAGACTGG
>JAURZP010000116.1 GCA_030653335.1 Methanoregula sp.
TACCTTTATGGCACTCACACGAGGGGGTCGGATCTTTTCCGCCGCTCTTTTTTTGGATTGCACCTGTGAGTTCATATGACTTACACCTGCTTGTCGGGCATGATGGATTCCGGTTCACGTCTCTTTAACTACACTTAGCCGGTAATTCTCCGGCATCCGGGCATGGCATTCGACCGGTGCCCACCGGAGTTTTCTCCGGTTCATCTCTTCACCGATTCTTAAGATCACCTGCTTCATGTCATTCGGGTGGAACGAACTGACCGAGCCATTCGTCATGACAAGGTGGAGATACCCGGTGGGTTTTGCAGAGGCCGATACCGTGCCGTATTCGAGCGAATACCCGGCGAGTTCTTCGAACCGGATGGTAACAAGGCATGTTAACGGTTCTCTCCGGTGGATTCGGATCGCGGCATCGGTGATGGTGAGGGTGCCGTAGGTCCATGCCGGGCAGGCACCGGCAGACTGCCAGTATGAAGCAGCGCACTGGAACGAAGGCGTCTCGCCTTGCAGCAGGGCGTGCTCCTGTGCAAGCCTTTTCTTCTCTTCTTCGTTTGCAGCGGCACGGATCGCTTTGTCCCAGTCCGCCCACATCCCGTACTCGATCATCGTCTCGATGCTCGCAAGCATTGCCCGGAGTTTGAGCCCGATGAGGGGGACGCCGGAGACGGTGATGATCACATCTGCATCAATGACAGCCCCTTTGTCCAGTATCCGGTCAAGCAGGTCGACAAGAGTTGTTCTCCGTTCACGGGTCGCTTCCATCGTCCGTCACCTCTGGCGGGAAATCCGTTTTAGTGACGGGGCATTCATTAAGGCTTTCGCGCTCGACCAGCCGCACCACGGACAACTCTCGTTGAGCAGCACATGGATAGGAACCGCTTTCCCGCACTGGGGGCATCGTTCCTGGTCTTCTTTTACCCGGCCCCAGACAGCCGTATTCATGTTCGTACCTGAAGGGAACTCCAGCCCGTACTTCGCGGCAGTCTCAAACGAAGCGACTGCTGCACGGATCTTGATGCCAAGGAGTTCAACACCGGCGACCGAGACGCAGATATCGGCGTTGATGATCACTCCTTTGTCCAGTACCCGCTCGATCACATCTACAAGGGAACTCGCCGAGTCATCCCGCAATGCCTGT
>JAURZP010000145.1 GCA_030653335.1 Methanoregula sp.
ATTCAAACAGGTCCGCCTTTTTTTGTATTTTTATAGCAGTGTCCTCTTCCATTACAATTATTCTTAGTACTGTATCGGATATATATTTTTATACCCCTCTACTCAAAGACAAAGTGCTGTCCTGTAGCGTAAAAAAAAGTCTGAATTATCTGAAGAGAGAAATATTCCACCCCTGTTATCAACCGTGTTCAATACCACACTCTTTCACCGCTGAATTCCAAAAGCGATATAGATCCTTTTTTGACATTTTAAAACGATCATTATTCTTAGAACCGCGATCAAGTCTCGCGCTTTTATCTTTCATCACCGCAGGAGTCTGATTACCATCGCCGAAATCCCAAAAGAAGAATACGTGCTGAAATGCACATCCGCATGCGCAGGGTGCAGCGACTCGCTGGCACTCCGGTACGTGCTCAAGGCAGCCGGTCCTGACACCGTCATGGTCATTCCCGCCTGCTGCACGAGCGTCATACAGGGCATATACCCGAACACCGCATTCAATGTCCCGGTCTACAACATCGCTTTTGGTGCCGCAGCTGCGTGTGCTTCGGGCATGAGTAATGCATTCCGGGCAGCGGGAAAGAAGACGAATGTGATTGTGTATGCCGGTGACGGAGGCACACTCGACATCGGGATCCAGGCAATGTCCGGTGCATTCGAGCGGGGCACCGATTTCCTGTACATCTGCTATGACAATGAAGCCTACGGAAACACCGGTATGCAGCGCTCAGGCGGGACACCTATGGGGGCAAAGACAACCACTACTCCCACAGGCAAGACCGATGCCAAGAAAGACATCGATATGATCATCGCCGCCCATGACCCGCCCTACATGGCAACCGCCTGTGCAGCCTATCCTCAGGATATCTTCAAAAAAGTGCAAAAGGCACTCACGTTCCGTGGCCCCACCTTCCTCCATATCCTCGCACCGTGCCCGCCCGGCTGGCGCTACCCCACCGAGAAATCGGTTGAGATGGGACAACTTGCAGTCAAGTGCGGCATGTGGGTGCTCTACGAGCGGGAGTATGGAAAAGTTACGATCGGTCCGCAGTCCAAGGCAGCAATGAAAAAACCATTGCCGCTCGAAGAGTATCTCTCTCCGCAGGGACGGTTCAAGGGTATCGATACAAAGGTTGTAGAGATCCTCAAACAGAGGATTGCAAAGAATTACCAGCGGCTTGCAGCTGAAGAGGAGGCGTCCGCATGAAAAAGATTGCAACCGGCAACAAGGCTGTTGCTGAAGCAGTCAAGCAGGCAGCACCCGGCGTTGTCGCTGCATACCCGATCACCCCGCAGACCGAGATCGTTGAACAGATTGCCGAGTTTGTGACCGGAGGTCTCATGCCAACCCGGTACATTGCTGTCGAGAGTGAGCATTCCGCAATGGCTGCCTGCATTGGCGCAAGTATTACCGGGATGCGGACGTTTACTGCCACTAGCTCGCACGGTCTGCTCTACATGCATGAGATGACCAACTGGGCAGCAGGAGCACGCCTTCCGATCGTGATGGCAAACGTGAACCGTTCGTTAGGACCCGGCTGGAACATCTGGGCAGAGCACACCGATGCCCTTCAGGAACGCGATACAGGCTGGTTGCAGGTATACGTGAGCACCGTGCAGGAAGCTTACGATACAATACTCATGGCGTTCCGGATCGCTGAACATAACGATGTGCTGCTGCCGGTGATGGTGAACCTTGACGGATTTTTACTCTCCCACATCATGCAGCCGGTCGACACTGTCGAGCTGGGAGACTTCATCCCTGATATTTATCTCCCCTATGCCATTGATCCGAAACACCCGGCCGGCTATGGCACACTGACCGGTCCTGACCAGCAGTTTAAATTCCGCTGGGATATCGAACGCTCGATGCGGGATTCGGTAACGGTGATCGAGCAGACAGAAAAAGAGTTCGCCAAACGCTTCGGGAGGAGATATGGCTTTACCGAAGATTACCGGGTCGAAGATGCAGATGTGATCGTCATTGCGCTGGGCACGCTTGGCAAGGAGGCGGAAGTGGCCGTTGACCTGCTCAGGAACGAAGGCATCAAGGCCGGCTCGCTGCGCATCCGTTGGCTAAGGCCGTTCCCAAAACTCAACCTGAAAGGAAAAGAGATCGTGGTCATTGATCGCGATTACTCGTTTGGTTTTGGCGGTATTGTGGCAAGTGAGATCAAAGCTAAGACCGGCATCAGTCTCTATAGCGTGATTGCCGGTATAGGTGGGCAGGAAGTGACCTACGATGATATTGCCGGTTTTGTTCGCACCCGTCGCATGGGAGAAGAGTTTTGGTTCGGGGTGAACGCCCATGTTTGAGATCCGCATACACTCCCGTGGGGGTCAGGGGGGAGTGACTGCGGCAAGGCTCCTTGCAATGGCCACCCTCCATGACGGGAAGTACGCAACTGCATGCCCGTTCTATGGCGCAGAACGCCGGGGTGCACCGATCGTCTCGTTCGTCCGCATCGATGACAAACCGATCAAGATCTACAGCCAGATCCGGCAACCGGACATGGTAGTTGTGCTCGATACCAGCGTAATGGACGTAGTAGATGTCCTGCACGGGTTAAAGAAAGGCGGTCGCATCTTCATCAACAGTGCAGGTAAGAGAGAGTTTCCCGGATTTGAGTGTCGCAACGTGGACCTGACTGGGATCGCACTACGCGAAAACCTTGTGGTCTCCGGCAGCCCGATCTTAAACACTCCGGTGATCGGGGCGCTTGCAAAGATGGGCATCATCACTGCAGAGTCCGGAAAGTTGGCGATCCGCGAGATGTTTTCCGATGAACGCAATGTCAAAGCGGCTGATGCTGCCTACAAGGAGATGAGCGCATGAGTTCTTCACGTGAGCGCTTAGCGATGAGCCGCCCAAAAGAGGGGGCCACCGGACAGACCGGTTCATGGCGGGTGTTCAAACCCGTTGTTGACCGGGAGAAATGCAATGCCTGCGGATTGTGCGCCATGTACTGCCCTGACGCTTCGATTGATGAGGATCTCAATGTCGATCTCCGGTTCTGCAAGGGCTGTGGCATCTGCGCCAACGAGTGTCCGAAGAAAGCAATCGAGATGGTAAGAGAGGAGAAATAATATTTTTTTGTCGTATCACAAGATCAGCAGAGAAGAATCTGATCCGGATATCATTAGTTGACAGGATTTTACACAATATTTGAGTCTTTAAGGGGTGGGATCTGGCGTTTCACTGGGTCTGGTTCCTCTGCCTTTGTCCGCAACTCCCATCCCGCATCTTAAGATCTGAAAGGTCAGGCTTACCCGACTTTGAGTTCGTCCTTTGCCATATATTCGATATCGGACTTATAGAAATGGGTGAACCCGCAGCTCCGGCACCGGATCGTAAAGTGCCTGCATCCAATCGTCAGATCGTGCGGGCCGGTAACATGACAATTCCGGCATTCTGCGGTCTCGACAAGTTCCCAGAGATCATAGCACCCGATCTTTGTGTACGATCCTGTCTTTGCCACATCATGTACCCGTGGGACAAAGACCCGGGTTGCCCCGCAGTTGTCACACGCCACCTGGGCCTGATTGGGAACCGCCTTTATGATCTGGTCTGCCATCTGTTTGCAGTGATAACAGTCCGTGCGGTATTTTGTAAAGATGAACCGGTCGCTCATATGAGATACTGGATGCGTCCGGGTTCATTAATCTGTTGTTGGGCAACTTTTTAAACGGAATGAAAAAAACCATTGTTGCAGTCTTGCAGTCCGAAAAAATGTACCAAGCCGGACCGGATACAAACTGGCGGAATCACAATTCTTTGTGCTGCAACAAAATCGATCTCATTTTCTTAGCAAATTTAAATACAAGGCGATCACAATGTAATTTCCATGAAGAAATTCATTGGATTATTTATTCTTGTGATTGCCCTGATTGTGATCTGTGGATGTACCCAGCCGGCACAACCCGTAGCAGTAACCACCCCAGTTGCAACCCCGGTTCCAACACCCGTTCCAACTGTTCCCCCGACAGTAGCAACACCCGAACCAACCATGGTGCCAACAACCGTAGTTACGGTACTGTCAACACCGAAGATCACTCTGGTGCCCCAGACTGCAAAGACAATCTTCTACATGCGGAACAACACATTCGTTCCAAAGGAACTTACCGTACTGCCGGGAACCGGCATCAGCTGGGTGAATGAAGACTTGATCTCCCACTCTGTCAAAATAACAGGCATTCACACGGGCACGTTCAATTCCGGAGAAATTATTCCCGGCGCCTCATCGGGGAACACTTTTGCCACTGCAGGTGTGTTCGAATTCATCTGCCCTGATCATCCGGATATGAAAGGGACGATCGTAGTCAAGGAAGGGGCATCTGTTGAAGGTGCGCAACCAATGCCGACACCGCCACCCTGAAGGAAATAATTTTACCCTTTTTTATGATATTTCCTCGTGCCGGATAGTATTGACAGACAGTTTTGCAATTCTTCGCTCTATAAAAAAAAACCGGTCGTATTTTGTTTAACAAATTTAATTACAAGGCGAAAACAATGTAATTTCCATGAAAAAGTTCATTGGATTATTTATCCTGGTTATTGTTTTTGCTATGTTTAGTGGATGTACACAACCTGCACAGCCCGCAGCAACCACACCCGTTGCAACCACCGTTGTAACCACCGTTCCAACCGTTCCCCCAACGGTAGAAACACCTGCACCAGCCATGGAAACAACAACAGTCGCCACCCCCCGGATTACAACTGCGATAGCAACGCCTTTAACAACCGTAGTAAAAACCGCCATACCGGTGCAGACTCCTTCAACGAAAATCACCACGATCTATATACGGAACAATTCATTTGTCCCCCAGTTACTCACAGTCCTGCCAGGAACCAGTATCACATGGATCAATGATGATGCAACAATCCATGCGATCAAGTCCACAGGTAGCCAAAACGGGTTCCGGTCAGGGGATTTCGTGAAAGGTTCACAGGTAGAATACACCTTCGGAGCGAATGAGGGCACGTTTGAAATTATCGACACTTACTCGAATGCAACCTGTGTAATCGTTGTCAAGAAAGGCGAGTTGTTAGTTGGTAATCCTACTGTAACTACAACACCAACAGCATAATTTATTCCCTTCTCTTTTTTGTATGCCAGAATGTATACGTCCGGGTCTCCTGAGCCCATAACAACAAAAATAAATGGATATCCCGACTGCAGGAAAACACCGGGAAAAAGGAAAAAATATAAAAAAATGGTTTAGTAGTCGCCCATGCCTGGAGGCATGCCGCCCATGCCGCCCGGAGGCATACCGCCTTCGGGTGCATGGCTCTTTGAGGATGCAATGACATCGTCAATGCGCAGGATCATGATGGCTGCTTCTGCGGCAGAGGAGATGGCCTGTGTCTTGACGCGGAGCGGCTCGACAACGCCGGCTGCTTTCATGTCAACTGCTTTTCCTTCGAACACGTTTAAGCCATGGCTCTTCTTGCCCTTCTCGTGGGCTGCACGGATCTCGACAAGCATATCGATGGGGTCAAGTCCTGCATTCTCTGCAAGGGTCCGCGGGATGATCTCGAGTGCGGATGCGAACGCTTCAATGGCGAGCTGTGCCCTGCCACCAACGGTTGCGCCGTATTCGCGGAGACGGAGCGAGAGCTCGGTCTCAGGTGCGCCGCCACCGGCAACAACCTTCTTGTCCTCAACAACAACACCAACAACGCGGAGTGCGTCGTGGATAGCGCGCTCAAGCTCGTCAACTACGTGCTCAGTGCCGCCCTTGATGATGATCGAGACTGCCTTTGGATTCTTGCACTGCTCGACAAAGGTCATGTCTTCGCCGCTAACCTTGCGCTCCTCAACGAGCCCTGCCTTGCCGAGCTCTTCTTTGGAGATTGCATCGATCGAGGAGACGAGGGTTGCACCGGTTGCACGGGCAAGCTTTTCCATGTCGCTCTTCTTGACACGGCGGGTTGCAAAGAGTCCTGCCTTTGCAAGGTAGTGCTGTGCAATATCGTCAATGCCCTTCTGGCAGAAGAGGACATTTGCACCGCTCTTGACGATCTTGTCAACAATGTCCTTGACCATGCGCTCTTCCTCATCGAGGAATGCCTGAAGCTGGTCAGGAGAGGTGATGTTGATCTCTGCATCGACTTCGGTCTTCTTGAACTCGACTGCTGCGTTCAAGAGAAGGATCTTTGCATTGGTGACCTTCTTTGGCATCGAGGGGTGGACGCGTTCCTTGTCGATGAGTACTCCTTCAACAATCTCGGAGTCCTCAATCGAGCCACCGGTCTTCTTCTCAACCTTGATGTTCTCGATGTCAACTTTGCCGTCTGCATCAGTGACCATGGTCACTGCCCTGACAACAAGGTCACAGAGCTTGTCCTTGCTGGCCTCTGCGCCCTTGCCGGTCATTGCGGTACCTGCAATGTTCCTTAAGAGCACCTTGTCGCTGACTTTGATGTCAAAGGCAATCTCTTTTAAGAGCTGCTGGGCCTTTTCGGCTGCCTGGCGGTAGCCTGCGGCGATGATGGTCGGGTGGACATCCAGTTCGAGAAGGTCTTCGGCCTTCTTTAAAAGTTCACCGGCAATGATGACTGCGGTGGTTGTACCGTCGCCAACTTCATCGTCCTGGGTCTTTGCAACCTCGACCATCATCTTTGCGGCCGGGTGCTCGATGTCCATTTCCTTTAATATGGTGACACCGTCGTTGGTGATCACTACGTCGCCAATGGTGTCGACGAGCATCTTGTCCATACCTTTTGGACCGAGCGTGGTCCTGACTGCACTTGCCACTGCCTTAGCGGCGGTGATATTCATACCCTGAGCATCGCGGCCGCGGGTACGGGTGCTGCCTTCTTTGAGAATAAGAATCTGTTGTCCTTCAAGTTGTTGTGACATAAATTTCACCACTTTTAGCACTAAAATTGGTTTGTGGTTCTATATAAACATGATCTAAAAAAGAGTCAGTCGCCCAGAAGGTCGAGGAGTTCAAAACCATCTTTAATCCTGTGGAGACGATCCTCACCTATCACAAGCGTCTTTCCAATCTTTTTTTGTTTGTGATAGTCGGTGATCACGCACATTGCATGTTTCTTTGCAATCTGGGAGATGTTGCCGATAAGAGCCGCCCTTTTTACAACTTTCTGCGCGGTGCCGTAACCGGTGAGAATCGTGTGCTTCTCAAAAGTCAGGAGCGCCTGGAACGGTGCGCCGTGAAGGGTATGGAGGTGCACACCAATCTGTTCGAGGAACTCCATGGGATTTGCAATTCCTCCCTCACTCTTGACCGTCTCTGGTTCCATAACCTTCGGGGGTTCGTGCCGGACCAGATCGATTGACTCCACAACGCCCGTGTCAAAAAATTCCTCAATCCGGATCGCTACATCCAGTGTGGTACCCATGCCGCTTTCGTACTTGCTGATGGTGCGACGCGATACACCGAGCACATGCCCCATATCCCCAAGCGACATATTCCGTCGCTCCCGTAGATCTTTGAGTGCTTCACCGTTGATGTTTACATATAACCCGCCGGGTGAGGCATAGACCAGCGGAGGGATCTTCTCGACAAAATAATCGTAGAGCGTCGAGGGGCTGATCGCATAGATGCCATACCGGACATAGACTGCCCCGCGTTCCAGCTCTGCGTCACGTGCGCGCTCCCCCACGATGAGCGGGACACCCCCAAGATGCCGCGAGATCAATTCAAGATCGAATGCCACCTCATCGCTCACTGAGTCGATATGGGAGACCACTTTAATGACCAGCAACGTCCCGTGTTTACGGGCCATGAGATCAAAGCTCCGTGGGCGGATGGTAAACCGTTCGGAGACATCAAAGCCTGCGGTGATCATCACACTTGTGACAAGCTGGAGCTGGCGGTCCTGAGACATGCAGTTACAAATGGATAGAGCGTGCCCAATATTAATATAGACATGCTGATCGGGATCGATGATACGGACTCGCCGCAGGGGATGTGTACCACGTACCTCGGGGCCGTGCTCGCACGTCGGCTCATCCATGAACATATGCAAGTTAAGGAAGCCCGGCTCGTCCGGCTCAACCCGAATGTCACGTGGAAGACACGGGGGAATGCCGCAATCGCGTTTAACGTCGATGGGGATGCAGATCGGGCATTTGAGATCGCATGCGCGACTGTAGAAGATCTTTCCGATCTCTCGTGCGCGAATACCAATCCCGGCGTGGTAGTGACGGATGGACAGCTCGATCCTGCGTTCTACTACAAAGCGGTGACCAACTTCTGCGAGATTGATGAAGCGGTGAGCATCCTTACCGATGCCGGTGCACGATACCGGGGCTGGAAGAACCGTCGCGGGTTGATCGGGGCAACTGCGGCTGTGGCAAGCGAACTTAAGGATCGGACATCAGAAATTCTTGTGTACCGCACGCCGGAACGCTGGGGAACACCCCGCGAGGTTGACCGGGACAGCCTCTTTGCCGCGGAATTATCAACATTCCCGCATACATGGGACACTGTGGACACCATAAACGATGTGGTGGTCTGCGTGCCGCACACACCGGACCCGGTGCTGTTCGGTATCCGGGGCGAGAGCCCGGCATGGGTGATGATGGCACGGCAGCAGATCCTGTCAGAGCCTCACGGTATTGAGCAGTTGTATGTGACCAACCAGGGAACTGACGCCCATCTGCTGCCGGGAAAGTGCGGGCATCTTTTTGAACGGCTCTCCTATGTTGTCCCAGGTGTAGTGACCGGCAAACCTGCAACAAAAGAGGGGGGCCATGTCTCGTTTACCATGAATGACGATGATGTTGAAGTGCGGTGCATGGCTTACGAGCCGACCAAGAACTTCCGCCACATCATCCGGCAGCTGGTGCCGGGCGATGTGGTGATCGCTGTGGGCAGTTTCAAGAAGGGCAGCATTAACTTAGAGAAGATCCGGGTAGTCTCGCTTGCCCGGCCCACGATCATACGCCCGCCGCTCTGCACCGCGTGCAACAAGCGGATGACGAGCAATGGAAAAGGGAAAGGCTGGAAATGCAAAAAGTGCGATGGCCGATCTGAAGAACCGGAGATTGAGGTAATTTCCCGCACGCTAAAGACAGGGTGGTATGAAGTGCCGCCTACTGCCCGCAGGCATCTGGCCAAGCCGTTGTGCCGGGGCGAGCCGTATTTCCAACCGTGATATTATTATCCGTGCGATCTAACCTCTGTCTGGCCACGAAACCATGCCGTTGACTTTGCAACACGCTTTTCTTTATGAATAACCATCAATGCCCTCATATTCCAGTTCTGGTGCCGAAAAACCCTCCGGGTCAAGTTTTTTTAGTAATCCACCAAGTCAATTCAAAATACATATCATCTCAATGAGCAATTCGCTACTATGGTATTGACGATCATCCAGAGCTCAGTTACACTCTTTGAGATTCTCTGTGTGATCATCGTTTTTGCATCCATTTTCATGAGAAGCCGGTTTTTCAATGAAATTTACGAGGAACACCCGAAATGGACTACCCGGATACTCCTCATGGTTTTTTTCGGAATATTGTCGATCTTCGGGACAATTAGCGGACTCTCGGTATTTGGTGCTGTAGTAAATATCCGGGATCTTGGCCCTATGGCAGCCGGGCTGGTTTGTGGTCCATATGTAGGAATAGGTGCCGGGATTATCGGGGGTATATTCAGGTTCTACTAGGGCGGGCCGTATATGTGGACCGGGTTATCCGCTCCCATACTCTCGGGAATTCTTGGCGGCATTATGTATCTTGCCAACAAGCGCCAGTTCGTTCCCACGTGGGTTGCCGTGGTATTGATCGGGCTTTCTGAGACGCTTATCTCATGCTACACGCTTATTCTCGTAACAAAACCGTCAGAATTTTTTACCGTTGTTACCATGGTTGCGATCCCCATGATCGTTTTCAATGTCATCGGCATGTTCATTTTTGCTTCCGTTGTCCACCTTATCCTTCAGGAACAGACGGCCAGGAAGGAGAGGCAGTTACTTGAACTCGAAGTGGCATCCAAGAGGAACCTTTTCACCATCATCAATACCATCTCCTACCCGGTCTATGTCCTTGATTGCGACCACCGGTTCACCCTTGTAAATGACAGCATGTGCCTTTTTCTCGGTCGTTCGCGGGATGAGATCCTGGGTAAGACATCACGGGATTTTTTCAGCGAGGATGATTCCGCATTTCACTGGATGATAACCGAGGATCTCTTCCAAAGCAAGGCCACACGGGAAGATGAAGTGACGATCACAAAACCTGACGGGCAAAAGTGCACCCTCATCTCCACTTCGACTTTATATACAGATGCATCCGGCCAAATGTTTATGGTCGGAGTTATTCAGGATATCACAGAACGAAAAAAGGCGGAAGAATTAGTCAGGGTTCTTGCCCGGATGTCTGACGATGCACCGGCATCCATCACGGTTCATGACTTTGAAGGGAACTTTATCTATGCCAATGAAGAGACGTTCCGGGTCCATGGATATACTCGTGAGGAGTATCTGAAAAAGAGCCTCCATGAGATCGATGTGCCGGAGAGCGAACTGTTGATCGCAGAACGGATGCAGCAGATTAACGAGAAGGGAGCGGCTGAGTTTGATGTGCAGCATTTCCGGAAAGACGGCTCCATCATCCCTCTCCACGTAAATGGAAAAATCGTGGAATGGGGCGGAAGGAAGGTACTGATGAGCATCGCAACAGATCTCACCGAGCGCAAAAAGGCAGAAGAGGCACTGAAACAGGCAAATAAAAAGCTCAACCTCCTCTCTTCCATTACACGGCACGACATCCGCAACCAGATATCAGTGCTCCTGGGGTACATCGATATGCTGAAAGAGAAGGTACCCGAACCCTCACTCGATGTATTTTTCCAGACGTTAACAACGGCAGCAAAGCGAATCAATGTTATGATCCAGTTCACCAAAGAATACGAGCAGATTGGTGTCAATGCTTCTGTCTGGCAGGATTGCCGGGCACTTGTGGACACTGCGGCAAAGCAAGCCACACTCGGAAAGGTCAATGTGAAAAACGATCTCCCTGCAGGAACAAAAGTGTTCGGGGACCCGTTGATTATCAAGGTTTTTTACAACCTGATGGACAATGCGGTGCGGTACGGAGGGAAGATTACAACCATCCGGTTTTTTTTGCAGGAACAGGGTGATGACTATGTGATTGTCTGTGAGGATGATGGCGAGGGCGTCATTCCAGAGGGAAAAGAGAAGATCTTTGAACGGGGGTTTGGAAAGAACACCGGGCTTGGTCTGACACTTTTGCGGGAGATCCTTGAGATTACCGGCATTACGATCAAAGAAACCGGTGAGCATGGCAGTGGCGCAAGATTCGAGATAACCGTGCCGAAGGGGATGTTTGCGTGCTGATTGTCTGGGCATCGATGTAAACTGACTGTAAACCATTAGGACACTGGTTTGCATTAACCATATCATTGATGCAATTACTGGCGACCGGATGGTCTTTTTAAGTTGGAACGGCAGAGACATTCGACCACTCACGCAGGCATATTCCTGACGATTCGTGTCATGTGCTGGCTGGATTTTAAAATTAGTGACCATGCGGCATCACGTGCCTGACCACACATCCATTGAGATGAATTTGTAAAATTTAATCTATTTTTCCGATATGATCTCATGCAGGACAAATGACCGAACAGCAATTGCAGGGTTACGTGGCATCTGCATTATTGCAATAGTTATTTCCCTGTCCGGTGAAAAAAGATGGATCACAGGTAAACAAAAATGGAGATCGACATTCGCACGCTTGCCATTGTTCTGGCTATTGTGGCAGACATACAGGCAATTGCATTCTTTTTCCAGTACCTGATCAATAAAACCTACCGTGGTATTGGATGGTGGGTTTTAGGCAGTACTCTTGCGGCAGTCGGGTATGTACTACTGCTCCTGCAGGATACAAATCCAATCCTCTTCATCATCCTTGCAAACACCCTGCTCATTTCAGGAGCCATTTCTATCTATATCGGTATCACACGGTTCCTTGATCAGGAGGAAAATCGATGGATTATCATTGCGATCCTGGCTGTTTTCCTTATATCTTTTTTTTATCATACGTACGGGAATAATGACATCACCGTAAGAACGGTGATCTTCTCAGTCACTCTCGCAATCATCTCATTTTTGACTGCACTGAGTCTGTTTGGGAATAAAATACGATCGATTTCTACTTCTGCACATCTCATTGCCGCAGTTTTTCTTGCGTATGGATTTTTTTTTATATTCCGCGCTGTGGCAGTCTTCGCGATTGCCCCGGTAGATACCTTGTTCACCCCATCGCTGATACAAACGGCGACTTTCCTCTCCTCCCTCATTGAAGGACTTTTCGTAATGGTGGGTTTGATCATCATGGTCAACCAGCGGTTGAATTCGGAGATGAGCGAGGCAAAAGAAGAATTTGAACTGATCTTTAATACCAGTCCCGATGCCGCTCTCATTTCCCGACTTGACGATGGGATCATTGTAAACATCAATGATGGGTTTACCGCCATTACCGGGTTCACTGGCGAAGATACAATCGGAAGATCGTGTTTTGATATCAATCTCTGGGCGGATCCTGTCAGCCGGCAAAAGATCGTTGCCGAACTTAAAAAGAAAGGATTTTGCGATAATTTTGAAGCAGAATTTCACAGAAAAGACATGAGCATATTTCCCGGTCTGGTATCTGCCAAAGTCATTATCCTGCAGGATATTTTGCATATTATCAGCGTAACCCGTGATGTTACTGAACGAAAAAAAGCAGAAGAGACCCTCCGTGAGAGCGAGATCCGGTACCGGCAGCTCGTAGATGCAACAGTTGAAGGGATTATCATCCACAGGGAGGGCATCATTAAGGATCTCAACGAACGTGCCTGTGAGCTTTTTGGTTATTCGCACGATGAGATGATCGGCAAAAATGTACTCACTCTGGCAGCTCCGGAGTTTGTAGAGACAATAAAAGAGAAGATAACGACAGGTTCAGAAGATTCGTACGAGGCACGGGGGTTGCGCAAAGATGGTTCAATGTTCTGGGCGGATATGCACTCGCACCAGATCATTGTTGGCGGGGAATTGTACCGCATCACCACACTCTGGGATATCACTGAACGCAAGCGGGCCGATGTGGCGCTACAGCAGGCAAATAATAAACTTACGATGCTAAACAGCATCACAAGGCATGACATCCTCAACCAGCTCATGGGATTGCGGACATATCTTGAGTTATCAAAAGAAGATGTGACAGATCCTGTGTTTTTAGGGTATATTCAGAAAGAAGAAGAAGCCGCAGAAACAATCCAGTGGCAGATTGAGTTTGCCCGTGACTACCAGGATATCGGGACAATGGCGCCGAAATGGCAGAACCTCTCTGACATTATTGACTCTGCAACAAAGCAGCTGAAACCATCGGGTTCCAGAATTAATGTCCATGTCACCGGAGTAGAGATTTTCGCCGATCCCCTCATCGAGAAGGTATTCTACACCCTGATGGAAAATTCTCTCCGTCATGGCGTTCATGTGACACAGATGGATTATTCACTACGGGAAACAACAGACGATCTTATCATCATCTACTGCGACGACGGTGTAGGTATTGCAATAGAGGATAAGAAAAAACTCTTTTTAAAAGGGTTTGGCAAACATACCGGTCTTGGCCTGTTCCTGTCTAAGGAGATCCTCTCAATCACCGGCATCACCATCGGCGAAAACGGTGAGCCGGGAAAAGGTGTGCGGTTCGAGATCGCAGTGCCAAAAGGGATGTGGCGTTCAACAGGGAATAGTGCATGATGGCAGCAGCGATCCGCATCCTCTATGTAGATGACGAACCCGGACTCCTGGACATCGGGAAGCGGTTCCTTGAGAGAACCGGTGATTTCTCTGTTACAATCATCGATTCAGCACCAGCTGCACTGGCACTCCTCAAAAAAGAAAATTTCGACGCCATCATCTCCGATTACCAGATGCCGGA
>JAURZP010000160.1 GCA_030653335.1 Methanoregula sp.
GAGCGTCCGTCAAAGTGCCGGGAGTAGTTCTCTATGCCCTTAGTCGATCCCGTCTCTTCGATCATCTCGAGATCATAATTGGTCCGCTGTTCGAGCCGGTGCGCCTCGATCATGCCTAACGTGGGAAGGACCTCATCGAGCTCTTTTCTGATGGTGGCAGCAGCCGTCTTCCGGGCGCCTTCGGGAGTGACAAAGTGGCGTGCGGGATAGACATAGAAATATTTCAATTGTTCTTTGCGGGCGCCGGTGTTCTTCTCCACCTCGCTGATGCGCTCGATCTCGTCACCGAACATCTCGATCCTTATGATGTCGTTGAAGTACCCGGGGATGATATCGATCGTATCTCCCTTGACCCGGAAACGGCCGGGCATCAGTTCGAGATCGTTTCGTTCGAACAGGATGTCGAGTAGTTTACTCATGATCTCCGTGCGGGAGATCTTCTGTCCTACCGAGAGCTCAAACCCCATATTCCGGAAGTTCTCGGGATTGCCAAGCCCAAAGATGCAGGAGACGGATGCGACCACGATCACATCGCGCCGGAACGAGAGGGAAGCTGTGGCAGAGAGCCGCATCATCTCGATCCTGGGGTTGATGGCCGAGTCCTTCTCGATATACTGGTCCTTTGAAGGAATGTAGGACTCGGGTTGGTAATAATCGTAATAGGAGACAAAGTACTCGACCCGGTTTTTCGGGAAGAAGTCGCAGAACTCGGCATAGAGCTGGGCAGCGAGGGTCTTGTTGTGGGCGAGAACGAGGGTGGGGCGGTTTGCAGACGCAATCACGTTTGCCATTGTATAGGTTTTACCGGAGCCGGTTACGCCCAGCAATGTCTGGAGCCGTTCTCCCATTTCCAGACCTTCCGTTAACTCTTTTATGGCTTCCGGCTGGGAGCCGGCCGGTGCGAATGTTGAGACGAGCTCGAACTCAGTCACGGTGCTTAAGATTTCGGAAGAGTGATATGATAAAGGATCGGGATGCGGCAGGAAAGTGAGGGTACTCTCATGCGTTACCGGTTTCCCTGACGGGTCATCGGACAGACATTACAGCCCGCCATCTCCCCAAAGCAGAAGAGGAATCGCTCCCGGATGGTTCGCGGGAGCTTGTCTTCAGGTATGGGAACAAACCCGAAGGTCTTGTAAAACGAGATCAGGGCAATGGTCGAGTGGATGAAAATCTGTTCGGAGCCGCATGTATCGATAAGTGCCTGGACAGCGAGCCGTGCATAACCCCTTCCCCGGAATTTTTCACTGGCAAAGACGCAGTCCATCTCAAGCCCGTCCGGGTGCCGGGTGCACCGTGCGGTAGCAGCGAGGCTGCCATTCTCGAAGACGACAAAGACCCGCTCTTCCGGCATATCGTTCTTCTGGCCGCGGTACTCTTCCCACAATTTTTCCGCAAGCCGGAACTCTTCGTATTTCAGCTCGCGCACTTCAGTTCCCGTCCCAGTCTCTGCCATACCTACCGGAGTTTTTTCACTGCATTCCTATTTGAGTATGACCTTTCGTGCAGGGCCGGAGTGACCAGATCAATCTTCTCTTGGGATGAAGTTATGCAGCGATACTGGACAAATTTTAGGTAGGACCCTAATGCAGCAAGCAGGAGGTTCTGAATTTTATTGGAAGGCATTCCTCACTAAAGCTCGATATTGACCTGAAGAAAAAGAAAAAAGTAAATATTTACAATACGTATCATCCGGACATGACAGAATCAGAATGTGCCACCAAACGGATCCCCGTATGCCCGAGCACGTGGGAAAGCGTTCACCAGCTCAGGATGCCAGGACAAACCTATGATGATGTAATCAGGGATCTTATCCGGAAAGGTTCCGAAACCCGGTTAATTGAGGAGATGGAGCGGAAACGGAAGAGAGGTCAGTATGTCCCGCTCTCGGAGATTAAAGCGTGAAGTTTGAAGTCATCATCGATATCGATGAGATCACATACATAAATTCCCTCGATGAAAAAAACAAACGGGTAATCAAAGCACATCTTAAAACCTTGGAAAACGACCCATTCCCGGGTAAAGGAGGGGATAAAGAACTCCTGAATCTCCGCCAAAGTGTTAAGATATATCGGCTCCACATTGCACACTCATTCACCGCATTTTATGAGATTGAAGGAAAAACTGTTTTTGTGAACGAGGTTCTGACCATCGAGCAGGCCCATAAAAAATATAATCGATTATGATTTTTTGTTGACTTATACCCGTTATCAGAACGGTATACCAACCAGACAACTCCCTTTTAAAAAAACCGGATCAATCCGGGTAGTGGATCGGGTATCTGTGCAGCAGGGGGTATGAGACATTTCCCTCATTTTCCCCCATTGGAGATGTCTAATATCCGGGGGTACTAAACATGGGAAAAAACAAGCCCGAATCAGGCTCCGATTGCCGGGTTCCGGTCCGGAAAACCCCTGTAAAGCCGTCCGGTTCCGGAATGTGATAATAAGTCCATGGATATCGCCCTGTTTATCAAAATACGGCTGGGTTGGGCTTGAAAAACGACGGTCACCAAGGCCCTTTAAAGCGCGGTTGGTTTTTCCCGGGGGTCTAAAAAAAGGAGTTTTGACTTAAAATAAGGTGAGACAGTCGAGGAGCGGAGAGGATCTCAGCGAAGCGTGCGACATGGGTGCCGATGAGCAGTCCGGTAAAATACAATTGCGCCAGGATCTTTTTGCTGACATGAATATCGGCCGTGACGGTTCGTTTCCGCTGCACTCCGGCTCGCTCCACTCACCTCCATTCCGCTCACAGACATTCCCTTGCCTTTCCTGAGAATTACTAAAAAATGAGCGTTTACCGGAATGCCACTCATCCGCAGAAAAGGCGGTACAGGGGCGTATCACGTTTCAGTTCCTCTTTCCGATCCGAAAAATCCGGCATCACAACCCGTAGCGCCTCCCAGAAAAGATCCGAATGTTCCATGACGAGAAAGTGGCAGACTTCGTGGGCAACAATGTAATCGAGAAGTCGTGGCGGCAGCATACACACTTCGATAGAAAAGAAAAGACGCTGCTGGTTGGTGCAGCATCCCCATTGCTTCTTGTTTTTCCGGACCGCGACAGGAGGGACCACTACACCGAATGCGGCCGAATAATGGATCACCCGTGGCATCACCGCATTGTAGGTTTCATGCTTAAAGGTTAACTCAACTGCACGCCTTATGATTTTCTGTTCGTGAGCCAGAGACAATCCATCCGCAATTCCGAGCGTAATGTACTGCCCTTCCCTTGCGAGGGTTATTTTATTTTTGCCACGGGAGATCCTGATCGTCAATGTCCCCCCGAGAAACGGATAGGTTTCTCCGTCACAGAAGGTTCTCCGCACTGCAACAGCACGGGCTTTGGAAAACACCTGCTCATAGATCTTTTCTACCTTCGTTTCTATCGCCCGTTTCACAGCAGCCGGACTCGCACCGGGCGGGGAGACAACTTCGATCGACCGGTCGATTAAAATCTTTATATAGATCTTACTGGCAGGGGGTCCGTAACTGACAGAATAATGAAACGTCTCTCCCTTCCAGACAATAGAATCCCGGTAACTATCCGAAGTCTTTAAATCCCCCCCGGTGGGTTGCCCCACGATGGTCTTTTGTATCCAGTCCTTTCGCTTCTCAACAGCGGCAACAAGAGACTCTATTGTTGCGCCATGAGGTGCACGCACTTCAATCCGCCCGTCAGGATGGATTATGATCGTTCTGGTTTTTCGTGTGCGTTTCCAGTTAATCGTGTACGGGTAGTTCCGGTCACCGATCCGCACCGATAAATTCTGAGGTTTTTCCGGAGGGGATCTGGCAATAAGTTGTTGCTGCTCGATCCACCCGGCACTCCGCAGGACAAAACGGTGGACTTCTGCCGGATCGTAGATGAGCGGTACCCGGACGCAGACGGCTCCTGACGGCTTGACCACAACAGTCATGACGCGGCGCCGTGCAGATGGCTCGATGGTATAAATGGGAATGGTCATTTTTTTTAGTGTCATCTTCAGAGCGGCCGGAAAAAAAGCAGTGCCTGCTGATAATCCCTCTCGGTTTAAAAAACAAAACCTTTTCGATCTCTCACTGGGGTGTCCCGGCAGGATGGGGAAACGGGATGGAGAATGCAGTTTTGTAAATAAAAAACGGGTAAAACCGCCCGGGCTCAACTCGTTTTTGCCAGTTGCAGACTATCGTCAGTTCCCCGGATAATTTTTGCCGTGCGGAGATTATGAATAATCTCACGAACGAACTCCTCAGAAACAAAACCGGACATTGTGTCTTCCTCAATCACATCAGTAATCAGAACAAACGACTCCAGATACGGGATGATCTTATCGAGCGACATTTTCTCATATTCCTTAAGAAGTCCCAGAATTTCATCGATGATATAAGTTTTGTGAGTTCTGTTAAACATCAGCAGTTTCAGACTCTCCGGATCAACAGCCAGATCCAGCAGGGCAATAGCAAATTCACCTGTATTACAGGTGAAATACAGTTCCGGCCCGGTCCTGACCCGGACCTGCATGGTATATTGGACTTCCTGGTCAACAGAGACCTCATACTCCTGGGACAGCTCGTCACTGAATGCATAAGGATCAGGAACATTCCGTTCAATGAGGATACAGTCAGGGTCAAACGCCTCCTCAAGAATTATTCCTTCAGGACTTGGGGTGATCAGATCGTACTCTTCAAGAAACTCAAGACAGCTGAACAGGGGCATCCTCTCAAGAAGTCTGGCAGTGGGTTCTACCCTGCTTAAAGAACCGGTCAGACCGGTTAGTTCTTTTTGAATTTCTACCAAATCTTCCCGGCTGCAGATGACGTCTCCTTCGTTGTGCGCATCCATGAGATCCGTAAGAACGCCAAGCGTCAGTTCCAGTCTTGCAAGGAGCAGGGCATTTGTCATCGGCGGAGGTGTTCCACCGGTCGATTCGGCAAGGATTGTTTTTACGAGCGCAATTGCAGTATCCGCCTGCACCCCAACACCGTTTCCTGAGAGTTCTTCTCCCTTTTTTAAGAATGCAATCACATCTTTTAAGTCCCCGGATACCGTCGTATCTTTCGACACGACCCCTTCTTTGCTTTTTACAGCAGGACAACCCTGTTTCTTAAGAAACCTGATGAATGTGTCGGCATCTTCTTCATTGAAAAAAACCAGTGATTCTTCCAGTACCATAATAAACTGTACTCAATGATACCCTAATAACGTGCTGAAACACCCGCCCCTGCCAGAACCATCACAAAGGAGAGCAGACACCACAGAGCAGCGAACGGAATTACTCAGGCAAGCCGCATCTTTTCATTGCTGCCTGTTATGATCTTGCTTTTTCGCATCCGGGTGAGGATCCTTATGATATAATCTCTTGAAGCATCGATTGTTGTCGGGCAGTCACGCCACTTTTTTTTTGAGTTTGTCTTTTTTCATGCGGGTGTGGGGGTTTAAAAAAAAATTATTGTATCTTTTTGTGCCCATCCATGAAGAACCGGAATAATTTCAAAGGATTTTTCCGTGACCCGGTTCCTGACTATCGTACAGGAACGATTTTTTTATGGCAGAAAAAAACGGTGACCCCGATCCCTTGTGGAACTTCACGTGGAGCGATCTTGATGCATGGGTTGGTGCAAAGACGCTTGTCCGTGGCAGGCAGTACCAGCGCGAACACCGGGTTGAGAATCTCGCCCACGCTTCATCAGGTGAACTGGTTGCATGGGTGGCAGGAACTGAACGGTATGCAACGGCAGTCGCCGCAAGCGGGGGGACCTTTAAGTCCTGGTGCACCTGCCCGGTAGGAACTTCCTGCAAACATGGCGTTGCCGTTGTGCTCGAATACCTCGAATCATTGAAGAATAATGTACCGGTCAGGACTCTTGCCGACAATGACCCGAGGATTTTGATCTTCGCACGTTCCATGCCGGGAAGTAAAACGGACCTGCCCTTTACCAAAATTCCTGAACAAAAGACCCTCTTTGAGATATCCGGTACCGGGGAGAAACGGGACGATCTTTCCATAGAAGAAGTATTACATGCCCATTTTGACGGGCTGACAAAAGCGGATCTGGTAGATCTTCTGGATAAAATATGCAGGGAATCTCCTGAGATCGGGCAGGGCATTCTTGCAAGAAACGCTCTGGCGTCTGCCGATCCAGAAACGATACTGGAAAGCCTGCATGCGGATATTGCCGCTCTGGATCGGGAAGAAGGGAAGGAGCCCTGGAACCGGAAATCTGCAGTTCCGGATTATTCCACCCTGAATGACCAGATGGAAGTGCTGCTCTCTTTTGGATTTGCAGATGCTGTGCTCAGGTGCGGACGGGATCTTCTACGGGTTGCCAATGCAGAGATCGTGGAGATGGGTGAGAACGGAAATGACAGATATGACGAGTATGACGATGAGGAAAGTGATGACTTTTCCGGAGAGGTTTCAGAATGTATAAAGACCGTCTTTCTGGCGATCGAGAGATCCACGCTTCCCGTTCACGAGCGGATGATGTACGTATCTGATCTCGAGTTTGACGATGATTATGGTCTCTGCCCACAGGATCATCTCTTCTGGAACGGACCCTTTACTGAGAATGACTGGAGCCGGTATGCTGACCTGCTCATCTCACGGATTATGGCTGATCCGGGTGGGGAGGAGAGTGCAGATAATTTCCCGATTTACCCCAGTGAAGATGTCAATTCCAAACTACTCTTTGCCTTTAATGCGGCGAACCGTTCTGATGACGCCATACGCTACTGTATCGATACTGCCGGAAAACCCGGTTATTCCACTTCACTTGTCCGCTATCTTATCCGCATGAAGAGATACAAAGATGCACAACTATGGATTGAACGGGAGATCCGGCAGCAGCATGAACAATACGGAAAGGCAGGGGAACTCCGCATCCTGCTCTGTGAGTTGTGGGAACAGGAAGAAGACTGGTTGCATATCGCCGGGATGCGGGCAGAAGAGTTCCTCTCCTCACCCTCGATTCAAAGGTACCGGGAACTGAAAACGGCATCCGAACGGGCAGGTGTCTGGTGGGAGGTGAGTGAAGAGATCTTAGACTTCCTTGCGCTGGATAAAAAACCCGTATCCTGCGTTTCGAAATCCGTGGATGGTGAAAGGATTCTTAAAATTTTACCACGGTCCGGAGTTATCAGCCTGAAACCCGAACGAAAGATCCCGGCGCCGGCCTTTGAACTTCTCATTGCAATTGCAATCGAAGAAAAAGATCACAATGAAGTTCTTGTCTGGTATGACCTGTATTTGACCGGAAAACCGGCCCGTTTCCTCCCCACGGTTCTTGTGGAAGGTATTGCAGATACGATAACAGAAAAGTTTCCGGACCGGGCCGTCACCATGAGGAAAAGTATTGCTGAAGTATATCTTAAGGAAGCGCGCCCGAAATCTTATGAATCGGCCATGGTGCAGATCAGGAAGATCAAAGAAACCCTGAAACGTCAGGACCGGCTGCCTGAATGGGAACGCTATCTCAGCGAGCTTAAGAAGAATCATTTCCGCAAGAAGCGGTTCCTTGATATGCTGGTGATCCTTGACGAGCGTCCGATTGTAAAGCGGTGAACACACACGCCAAATAAAAAAGAGACTGGCAGGTTGTGACATCACCTGCTTACCCGATTATTCCTGTTTTTACGGGTTAAATCACGGGGTTGCATTGCCAGTATAATACTACCTGATGGGGCGGGAGTACCTGACGGCATAGAGATCAGCCCGTCTGTATCTCCGAACTTCCGGATGTTTGTGTTTTTTTCCCGCTTTATTCCGTTCGGTTAACTTCTCCGGGTGCCAGTACACCCCATTCTCATCCGAACGGTTGCAGCCACATACCCCGTTTCTGGGGGAATTGCCAATACGATCCATCCATTCACTGTCATAGGAGGATGTTTCGGCACAGGTATCGCAGAAATACAGTGGTTTTTTATTGCATTGTTTTTCGTCCAACTGTTCTTCGTCCCACGGTTCCTGATAGCACATCGTTGCTTCGGTACCGCAGGCGGAACACTTGCGATGAACTCTGCAGTTCTGGCCGAGAAGAACAAGACCATCACTTATCGGAGACATTTTTACCGGGCGCAGTGCGATCACACTCAACCTTGTGGATGAGCCAAAATCATACCTGTAACTGCAGGTATCCCCGGCCACCAGAACATCTCTGATGTATACATTCATTCCCTCCCCCTCCCCGTCACTATTGAAACTCATGTTCCCGATAGAAAATGCCGAGAGGTGTCCGCAACACTCGACCCAGACACCCCGGATCAGACGGTCAAGATCTGAAAGGGTTGTTTCCGGCCCGGCAAGCACCGTGAGCCAGTAGCGGCGGTTGTTGGTACCCATGACCCGTATGAGCAGCCCGGGTTCGCCGGGTTCTGGCCATCCCGTTTTCTGGAGGCAGGATTCCAGGTGTTCTTCGAAGAGTGCTCCTTTGATCTTTTCATTGCAGATGAAACAGGTTCCTGGAGACGGTAGTGGGGTCACTGTAAGTCCCTCCTTTTTTGGATGCAGGTTCGGATCATCATTGCTGGCCCAGCTGCTGAAGCGTTCTGCCCAGTCGGGACTGAAAAAATCTTTGAAATCTCCAATCGGGTTACCCTTTTCTGACTGTTGTTTAAGGAACATGACTTCTTGCCTGATATCCAGCGCCTTATTGCGTATAGAGTATTTGCCGGTGTGACAGAATGCTGCAACCTCATCAGTAGTTACGTACAATCCGCTCCTCTTCCGGGTGATCCCAATGACCTGGCAGATTGCATAAATTATGCCTCCAGCCCAGATTTCAAGATGACCCCATGAGAACGGGGGTGGATCGGTATCCATTCTCGCAATAAGGTTCAGCAACTGAAGAAGGCCCTCCCGTATGGGCAGATCCGGACGACTATCACAAAATTTTAAACAATGTTTCAGGACACCCTCGTAATTCTTCTGTACCGGGAGCGGAATGTCATCAAATAATGGTAAATGGTCACGGGAATCCCTTCCTCCCATGATTTCACGAGCTAACTTCAAAATGAGATCTTTTCGTATAGCAATTCTGGATTCTGGATCTTTTTGGTGATTCACCTGTTTCATACGGCAGCCTCTTTGGATGTATAGAGTATGATTTGTTGCGGGTGGGGAATGAAGGGTCCGGAATACATATAGATCTCTTCCGGTCTGAATATTTTTTTTGTTTTTTCCCTTGTCTCATCCGTTATACCCGCCCGCTCTTCCCGGACTAATCGACCACCGCATCCATGTCCGCTTTGACAGGTCCGCTGGAAAATATCCGGATTGTCGATAACTCCCAAATTTTTCGCAGTCAAATAAAGCCATAAATAATCCTTAAGTCCAAATTACGAACTATAAAAAAATCAAGAGCGTATCATGAATCACACCACACTCATCCTCAGTCTCGGGATCGTCTGTCTCCTAGCGATGGCAGTCGCCTTCGCAGGATGCACCGGCACCGGAAACACAGCCGGCCCAACACTGCCGCCAACACCGGTACAGGCAAGCCACCTTGTAGTAACACAAGAGCAGAACAAAGCCACAGTTTCTGTAAACCCGGGCAGTGTCATCACCGTCAGATTGCAGGAAAATCCCACAACCGGATACCAGTGGAACCTCACCACTACTCCCGGGCTGCGTGTGATCAGCGACAACTATGTGCCATCCGATACAACAGGGAAACTGGTGGGATCCGGAGGAACCCGGGTCTGGGAGATCTCAGCCACTGCAAAGGGAGAGCAGAAGATCAATGCTTTCTACATGCGGTCATGGGAACCCGTGACAGGAAACGAGACCGGTTTTTTACTGACGGTCATGGTAATCTGAAAAACCCTTTCTTTTTTTTGGACAGACTGTGGCAGTCTCCAGACATTCCTGGCACGTTCACTCAGAAGATATCAACACCGGTCCAGTACGTGAGTTTCCATAAAAATCACCGGGACATTTGACGGGAAAGACCGGGTGTATGTGACCGGTTACTTCTCTGACGGCTCACAAAAAACGATCATTGATACCACCATCTGATCTTTTTTTTAAGAAAAAATTACCTGTAATCATTGAACTGGAAAAAATATTTTGATGATAGATCCAGTAAGAATTCAGTTGCCGGAAGAGTAATTCCATAATACAGGATTATAGTCCGGAAGAGACCACTATATACTGCATTTACTTTTCATTTCTACCATAAGAAAGGACATATAACGATGCTGACATTCGATGAAATAATTAAGCTGGCCGGGGATTCGGGATTGCAATCCTCGCAGGTAGAAGAACTCCGGAAAAAATATGGCGCCAATGCGATGACGCCACCGGTCCGGGAATCGCTCTTAAAACAATACTTAAAAAAATTTGATGATCCGATCATCAAGATCCTGCTCCTCGCTGTTACGATCTCTCTCATCGTCTCTCTTGTGCAGGGAAGCGGTTTTTTAGATACTATCGGCATCATTTTAGCAATACTGCTCGCAACCGGTATCGCGTTCTTCAATGAATACCGGAGCAGCAGGGAGTTCGACATCCTCAATGCCCACCGGGATGATATGGGGATCAAGGCGATCCGCGACAGACACCCCACCTCGGTTCCCGCCCGCGACATTGTTGTTGGCGATCTCATCCTGCTCGAAGCCGGCGATGCCATCCCGGCAGACGGGTATCTTTCAGCATCTGACGACATACACAGCGATGAATCAGCATTTACCGGCGAGAGCGAGCCGGTGATGAAAGACGTGCAGGCCCGGGTCTTAAAAGGCGCGTTTGTGACCGCAGGCAAAGGGCGCATGATTGCAGCAGCAGTTGGCGACTCAGCCCAGATGGGACTGATTGCTGCATCGCTGGGCATTGATCACGCCACCCGGACACCGCTCGAAAAGAAACTCGAGGCGCTTGCCGGTATTATCAGCAAATTCGGGTACGCAATGGCCATACTCATCTTTGGCACACTCTTCATCCGGGGTCTCATGTTCGGGGAGATCACCGGCCTCAACATTGCAACAGCCAACCATCTCCTGCACTACATCATGCTCGCTGTAGTCATCGTTGTCGCAGCGGTCCCCGAGGGCCTTCCGATGAGCGTTGCCCTCTCCCTCTCACTGGCCATGCGCAAGATGACAAAGGCGAACTGCCTTGTCCGGCGCCTTATTGCCTGCGAAACAATCGGATCGGCCACAACGATCTGTACCGACAAGACGGGCACCCTTACCAAGAACCAGATGGAAGTGGTGGCATCGTCCGCAGGAAAACCCGTTCACCCCGGCGACCTCCCCGCCACACCGGCCGAATGGATCTGCTTAAACGCAGCCGTCAACGGCACCGCCCATCTTGAAGAACGCGAGGGAAAGGTGATCGTGATCGGCAATTCCACCGAAGGTGCCCTGAACCGCTGGCTGCGGGAACAGTCCCTGAATTACCAGCAGCTGCGGGACGAGACCACAGTTGCAAAACAGTATCTCTTTGACGGCAACCGCAAGCGGATGTCCACGGTTGTCCACCTGAAAGGAACTCATTACCTGCTCGTTAAGGGTGCACCCGAGATCATCAGCGGGCTCTGCACGGCAATACCCGATCTCTCGGGAGTAACGGAACTTGCATCGCAGGCCATGCGGACTCTTGCCTTTGCCCACAAGGAGATCCTCAATAATGACGAGACCGAGACCGGTCTTACCTGGGATGGTTATGTCGGGATCCGCGATCCGCTGAGGGATGATATTGCGGCATCCGTTGCGAGCTGCCAGAGTGCGGGGATTAAGGTCCGCATGGTAACCGGGGACAACCCCGAGACCGCACGGGCGATTGCCCGGGATGCGGGAATCCTGCAACAGGGCACGGTCGTCACCGGTTCGGAGTTCCGGTCACTCACTCTGGAGGAGCAGGTCACTGCTGCACAGGGACTTGATGTGATGGCCCGGGCAGAACCCATGGACAAGCTCCTGCTCGTCACGGCCCTCCAGAAGACCGGTGCGGTTGTTGCCGTAACCGGGGATGGGACCAATGATGCGCCGGCTCTCAAGCATGCAGACGTGGGCCTGGCGATGGGGATTGCGGGAACGGAAGTTGCACGGGAAGCCAGCGACATCATCCTGCTCGATGATTCGTTCGGCTCGATCACCAATGCCGTCCTGTGGGGCAGGTCGCTCTACGAGAACATCCAGCGGTTCATACTCTTCCAGCTCACGCTCAACTTCTCGGCCTGTATTCTCATCTTTTTCGCGGCAGTCCTGGGCCTCCCGGAACCGCTATCTATTATCCAGATTCTCTGGATCAACATCATCATGGACACGCTTGCCGCCTTTGCCCTCTGCTCGGAAGCCCCGCATGCAGCACTCATGAAACACCGGCCGATACCGCACGATGCCAGGATCATCACGCCGTTCATGTGGCTTTCGATCATCGTCACAGGAGCGTTCTTCATATTAGGAGGCATGCTCCAGATTGCCACCGGGTTTTTAGGTGGTACTACGGCAGCGGAGATCAATACGGTCTTTTTTGCAGCGTTCATCATCGCTGCGGTCTGGAACGGCATCAACTGCCGTGCGCTTGACGGGAAGATGCCGGCATTTTTTAAAGGTAACCCGACATTTTTTGCCGTTATGGGTGCGGTCGTCTTGGCCCAGATCCTGATCATCCAGTACGGCGGCCTGATATTTGGCACCGTCCCCCTCTCCCTCAATCAATGGGTAATGATTGTGGTAGCAACCGCATCGGTACTGGTCATCGGTTTGCTGCTCCGGTTACTGCACCCAATGATACAGGGAAGAAAAACATTGCCGGC
>JAURZP010000188.1 GCA_030653335.1 Methanoregula sp.
CCTCCCTCCCGAGTCTTTTCGTCCTCGTGAATCTAGGCGAGGGCCGCCACAGTGTCTGCCCAGGTCTCAACCTTCGTCCGGATGGCTTCATCCGAATAGGATGTGAGGGACAATCGAGTGCGGCTGAACGTTATATTGAACAGTTCGCCGTTCGGGTCATGGCACCTGATGGTCGCACTGTACGTGTCGTTGTCTTCGTCATGGACGGCAGTGCCGGCATGTGCTGCAATGAGAGCGGTGCTTGCGGCAAGTGCAGTGACTCCTGCGTTGAAACCGGCGGTAGTGCTGAACTTACACGAGTCGTTGCCGACTGTCTTTGCCTCGGCGTCCTGGTAGACAACCTTCGCCGTGTAGCTCTCACGGGTCTTTTCGACCGGGTCGTGGGTTACACCGGCAGTCATATACGATACACACGCGAACGGGTTGTCGGTGATGACCGACTGGACGATCGAGTTGAACGTTATAAGGTCCTCAATCGGATCCGCGAGTTCGCGAATTGCGCTTTTGGTTTCTGAACTCTGTACGAAATCTGCCATTGATTTTCTCCCACCCTTGGGCCCTCGGGCTGAATATTACTCTATAGGAGAGAGGACTTAGGTTTTACTGAAGGGGGAGGCCAAATAATCGGTGCTTGGAATCCATCAGGGCCATTAAAAAGAATATTTACATCCACAACTCAATATCTGTCATTAATCAGAGAAAAGATCCTTCTGCTATCTGTGCAGGACAAACATGAGCATGACAATGATGACGACCGCAAGCAGAAAGATGACGACAATCGGCATATTTGTCAGCAGTGTGCAAAAGGAATTGAATGAGGAGAGGGCAGCAATCCGTGATTACATTAAAACGGATCCGCTACTCAGGCTTTACTTTGAGACATTTCTTTTCGAAGATCTCCCGGCGCTTGATCGCAAACCAGATGAATTGTATTTAAACGAAGTCGATGGATGCTCGATATATCTGGGAATTTTTGGTAACGAATATGGCTCGGAGAACAAACAGGGTTTTTCTCCTACAGAACTTGAGTACGAACGGGCAACAGAGAAAAGTAAATACCGGTTAATTTTTGTAAAGGGAAAGGATGATAGCACGCGTCATCCGAAGATGCAGAGTCTTATCAGCAGGGCAAAACATAATGTCGTGCGAAAACCTTTCACTGATACCGATGTT
>JAURZP010000261.1 GCA_030653335.1 Methanoregula sp.
ACTTTAGAATATCTTCCTGAACATGCCAGAGCACATTACCAGAAAGGTCTTGCACTGAACGCAACAGGAAAATACGAACGTGCAATCCGGGAATTTAAGGCAGCAGTGACGCAGGATTCTTCAATTCACGATGCAATCTACCAGTCCGGTCTCGCGTATGCACAACTGGGGAAACACGACACTGCCCTGCAGTTATTTGACAAGATGCTGGAGCTGACACCTGAAGATTCAAAGGTTATGTACCAGCGGGCATTCGCCTTAACAAAACTCCACCGGTTTAAAGAAGCACTTATCCCGATTGATGCCACACTGGATCGTGAGAATAACAGAGCAGAAGTCTGGATTCTTAAAGGAAGTGCTCTGTATGAATGTGAACGATACGCAGAATCTGTAGAAGCATTTGACAGGGCTCTTGCATTAGAACCGGAGAACAGCACAGCATGGTACAGGAAAGGCAAAGCATATCTGGCACTTGAAATAACCAGGGACGCGATACAGTGTTTTGAGCGGGTGCTGTCAGCAGATCCTGCATGTGCCCTTGCCTGGTTCAGGAAAGGAAGCGCTCATCTCTCGACAGGGGAATTTGAACACGCTGTTGATGCACTAACCCGGGCCCTCGAAATAAGACCTTCATCGGCAAACGGATGGTATGACCGCGGAATTGCCCTCTTTGAACTGGGAAGATTTGATGAAGCCATATCATCGTATGATCATGCGCTGGCCATTAACCCGAAATATGCCAATGCCTGTTATGACAAAGGTGTCGCTTTAACCCGGTTAGACCGGGATACCGATGCAATCACAGCATTTGAACGTGCAACGGGAATCGATCCGCATTTTGCCACTGCATTTTTTGACACCGGCCTTGCCAACCTTCGTCTCTCCAATTATAAAGAAGCCATCAAAGCGTTTGAAAAGGGACTATCTGATAATGCGTCCTATGCCCCGGCTTATTATCACAAGGGTATTGCACTCTCACACATAAAAAAATTTAAAGAAGCAGTTGAGGCGTTCGATGCCGCTATCAGTCTTGACGGAGGCAACTATGATGTCTGGTATAACAAAGGTCTCGCCCTTTCAAAAATCAGCCAGTTTAAAAAAGCAGTCACAGCCTTTGAAAAGGCAATCGGTTTTAATCCGCAGACATATGATCCATTCTTCGAAAAAGGCTGTGCGCTGTTCCGATTATCACGATATGATGAAGCGATTGGGGCATTTTTGCAGGCACTCACTCTTGATGACAGCAAACGGGATGGTCATTTTGTTTTAGGTCGCGCGTATGTGGCTTTGAGCAGGTATGAAGATGCCATACTCTCATTTGGCCGGACAATTGCCTGTGATCCCGGTTTTACAAAGGCGTATCTGGCTCAGGGACTTGCCCTCGAAGAACTTGGGAGATACGATGAAGAGATTACTGCATTAGCGGGCATGCTTTCATACGAACCTGAACATGCCGGTGCATGGTACCATACAGGTATCGCGTATGAGCATCTTGGAATGAATAACGAAGCAGTTGAAGCTTTAGAGAGAGCCCGAACTGCTGATCCATACAATATCCCTCTCCTCTTTTTGGAAGGAAGAACTTTAGCACGGCTGGAAAAATATGAAGAGGCTGTCCATATTCTTGATATCGCGCTGGGACGTGAACCGGATAATGGCGAGATCCTCTTTGAAAAAGGACGTGCGCTTGCCCATCTTGAAAGATATGCAGAGTCTGCAGAAATTCTTGGAGCCGCAGCCACACATCTTCCCCAGCTCTTTGAGCCCCCCTATGAACAGGGACTCTCTCTGGTTCTCCTTGGCAGGTACGAAGATGCCGGTGTAGCTTTCGATGCCGCACTAAGCCTGAATGCAACAAATCCCGATATCTGGGTAGAGAAAGGTTCAGTACTCCTGCAGCTCCGGCATTACAGCGAAGCGGTCGATGCATTTTCCCATGCCACTTTGTATAACCCGGACTCTTTCCGGGCATTCTTTGAACAGGGCATGGCATATGCACTTCTTGGGAAGATGGAAGACGCTATTTTGGCATTTGAACGGGTCATACAACTCAAACCCGGAGATGCCAGTGCCCTCTATGAAAAAGGTCTTGCCCTGTTCCATCTCAAAAAGTTCATAGAATCGGTCAGGGCACTGGATGAATCTCTTGCAGCCGACCAGGATAATACTGCGGCACTTTATTCTCGATCTGCTGCATTGGCTGAAGCCGGCGACTATGCCAGGTCAGCAGAATCTTACGAGCAGCTGCTCACCCTTACTCCGGAGAATCCGGTTGCATGGCTGGAACAGGCATTTATCCTTGCAAAGATCAACAGGTATGAAAAAGCCATTGGGGCATTCGATCAATGCTTAAGTCTTCAGCCGGATAATTTTGCAGCAGTTTATAACAAAGCCCGCTCCCTGGACCTTCTAAACAGGACAACAGAAGCAATTGCGGTATACAACAGGGCCCTCACTCTCGATCCAGCACATGCACAGACACATCATTTCAAAGGAATGGCTCTCTACCGTGTCGGCAGGTTTGAAGAAGCAGCAAAAGAGCACGATCTGGCACTCGAGATTGATCCGGCATTTGGTGAAGCGTTCTATGACAAGGGCCGATCGCTTGCATCCCTTGGCATGTACCGCGAGGCAGTAAAAACATTTGATAAAGCATTAACGATCGAGAAAAATTATGCTGCGGTTTACTTTGAAAAAGGTCTTGCACTTGCACATCTGGGACGACACGAAGATGCCATCATCGCATTCAACAAAAACATTGATCTTGATTCCGGCAATGCACTGGCACATTACAACAAAGGATTATCCCTTGCGGCTACCGGGCGGCAGAATGATGCCATTGAAGCATTCGACCACATGCTTCAGATCGACCCGCAATCGATCGACGGGTGGCTGCATCGTGGGCGGGCTCTTGCCGCACTGACACGATATAACGATGCGATTGAAGCTTATGTAAAGACATTGGAGATCGATCGATCCAATGCGGAGGCATGGTACCTGAAAGGTAGTGCACTCTACGCGCTTGCAGGGTACGAAGATGCGATTGAAGCGTTTGCCCGGGCACTCGAGATACGCCCCGATTATGCGCTGGCTTTTTTTGATAAGGGACGTTCGCTCTTCCAACTGGAGATGTATAAAGAGGCAACACAATCGTTTGAAAATGCAATTTTAATAGAGCCAAAAAATATCGATGCCTTATACCAGAAAGGGCGGGCATTTATCCGACTCGGACGATATGAAGATGCAATTGCAGCATTTGATCCCGCACTGCGTATCCGCCCGACATCTTCTATGATCTGGACCGGAAAAGGTATCGCACTTTCCGCATTGTCTAAAGAGCGAGAAGCGATCAATTGCTATAACAAGGCACTGGGTATCGATAGCAAAGATGCACAGGCACATTACAACCTCGGGGTTTCAAATGTCCGGCTGGGCAGGTACCAGGAAGCAATCCGTAATCTGGATGCTGCCCTGTCTTTCCGGCCCAGATGCGCTGAAGCATACTTCCAGAAAGGTCAGGCCCTGTCGGGACTTTCAATGTATCACGAGGCCATCAGCGCTTTTGATAAAGCACTCGCAATTAATGGGACCTTTACCGATTCATGGCTTTATCGCGGTATTGCCGAGACAAATCTGGGTAGTTACGATTCGGCACTGGACTGCTATGACCGTGCGGTTGCAATAGACCCTGCCTATGCAGTTCCTTACTTATACCGGGGCATTGCCCTGATTAATCTGAAACGGTATACAGAAGCGGTCGATGCGTTTGATCTGGCACTGGAATATCAGCCGGCTTATCCTGAAGCGCTTTATCACAAGGGTGTTGCCCTGATTCACAGGGAACAATATATAGAAGCGATCGCCTTGTTTGACAAAGCGCTTGCCTTGAATACACGTTACTGTGAAGCGTTCCAATACAAGGGTATTGCCCTTGCCCGGATTAAACGGTATGATGATGCGATCATCTCTTTTGATTCAGCACTTGCAATAAAACCTGATTCTGAAGAGGCGCTGTACGAAAAAGGACGTGCCCTGATGCACAATGAGAATCTTAAAGATGCAATTGTAACCTTTGATCGCTTACTGGCAATAAACCCCGGATTTGCCGAAGCGCTTTATGAAAACGGAAGGGCATATTTCTCACTGGGCAATTATGAATGGGCTATATCTGCATTCGAACATGCAATCGAGTGTTCTCCCACATGTGCTCCTGCATTCTTCTGGATGGGGCGGGCATATGCTGAACTGGGTAATGTTGATGCAGCTATCACTGCGTACAACCATGCGCTTGAGAACAATCCCCGCTCTGCTGAAACATTTGTGTATCGCGGTATTGCATATGCAACACTTGAGCAGTACCGGGAAGCCATCCAGTCCTATGACCGGGCACTTGAGATTGATCATACAGCTGCTACATTCGCTCACAAAGGAGTGGCATTAGCTGAACTGGGTATGCCGCGCGATGCCATCGATGCTTTTGACCGGGCACTCGAACACGACGGGAATCTGGCAGAAGCGTGGATAGGCAAAGGCAACGCCTTTTACGATCTGGGGAAATTCAAAGACGCGCAATCTGCGTACGAACAGGGTCTGGCACTCGATCCCGAAAATGTTGTTGGCTGGACTCGTCACGGAATGTCGCTGGCAGGTCAGAATAAAGATAAATCGGCTCTGGACTCATACGACCGGGCGATATCAATCGATCCAACATTTTCTATTGCCCACTTCACAAAGGGCAGTGCACTCGATGCACTGGGACGTTATGATGAGGCGGTGGAGACATATACCGATATGATCACTCTCCAGCCGGAATTTGTGGATGCATGGATTCACAAAGGACGTTCCTTAAAGGAACTGGAAAAATACCAGGATGCTCTTACGGCATTCAAGCGTGCTCTGGAGCTGGATGCATCCCGAAAGGAGGTATGGAAGTATATTGGTGAGATACTTGATAAGATCGGCAAGCATGAAGAAGCACAGATCTGTTACGACAAATCGCGGTAATCCGGTTCTGCCGGGGCATAACTTTTTTGTATGAGTCACTGTCCCTTTTTTTTTAGGAAAGAGGCAAGGGTGAAAAAATCAGTATTCTTTCCTGACAGAAATGAACCATGCGATTGCCCCAATGGCAAAAAGGGCAATAATTCCTAAAGTGAGCGCGTTTTTAACATACCATGGTGTAGCGGCATCGCGGCTCTGTTCTGCGATACGCCGGTTTGCTGCAAGATTTGGATAGTTTGGATCGAGTGACTGAACTTTATCAAAAACGGAAATGGCCTCATCATACCGCTTCATCCCAGCAAGGGAATAACCTTTGTTGAACCATGCATCAGGGTTTGATGGGTCGAGAGATATCGCTTTTTCATAGGCTTTTAGTTCGTCATCACTCCTGCCAAGATTATAGAGGATATAGCCACGGTTGATCCAACCCTGCACATATCCGGAATTTAATGACAGCGTCTTGTCCGATGCAGCAAGTGCATCGCTAAACTGTTGGGCCCGGTTTAAGGCATCGGCTTTGCCATTCCAGGCTTGGTAATAATCCGGGGCTAGTGAGATCGCTTCTTCATAAGCACCTATTGCCATGGTGTAATTTTTGTTTTTCATCAACATATTTCCCTGTGTGTACCTATCAGTGGCTTCAGGGGAATAGGCCAATACCGGCAGGGTGCAAAGAATGATGAGCATGAGAACGAAAAATCCCGTGCACATGATTTTTTTTACGTTCATAACAACTGTATCATATCTGGTGTGGATCCATCATAAATAATTGTTAAAAAAACAGGTGGATTAATGGCCAAGCACAAGAACGCGCCGCGTAAGACTTTTGTGCACGCGCTGTTCATGCTGTTCAAGAACGGTCATGTGCTGCCGGGCAATACCGGATATATCCGTATGCGTTACTACAACTGCACGCCGTTTTCTTTTTAAGACGCGGGCGATCTCGCATAGTGCATCGGCATAGAGGTTATCCATGGT
>JAURZP010000195.1 GCA_030653335.1 Methanoregula sp.
ATAAACCAAGGATAACCCTGATTGTGATCTAAAAAAAGTCCGGTGTCCCAGTGCAAAATTAAAAAAAAATAGGAGGAGATCATGAACAGGAAATGGGTATATGCATTCACCGAAGGCGACGGCAAGAACAAAAAACTGCTGGGCGGCAAGGGCGCAAACCTCTGCGAGATGACACAGATCGGGCTCAAGGTGCCGCCCGGTTTTGTGATCACAACCGAAGCCTGCCTCGCAGTTGTAAATGATCCAAAGAAAAAACTTCCGGCTGGCATGATGGACCAGGTGCATGCCCAGCTTGCAGATGTGGAACGCAAAAGCGGACATGTTTTTGGCGGGCGCGATAACCCCCTCCTGATATCAGTTCGTTCCGGTTCTGCTATGTCCATGCCGGGCATGATGGACACCATTCTTAATCTCGGTCTGAACGCTGATACCCTCCAGGGCTTGATCGCCCAGACAGGAAATGAACGGTTCTGTTACGATGCGTACCGGCGCTTTATCCAACTCTTTGGTAAGGTAGCGCTCGGGGTTCCCGAAGCAGAGTTCGATACCGAATTTGAGGCAATCAAACAAAAAGCGGGCGCAAAGCATGACGTAGATCTTTCAGCCCACGACCTCGCAGAGATCTCCGAGCGGTTCTTAAAAGTTGTCCACCGGAACACCGGCAAACCATTTCCTGTTGAGCCCAATGAACAGCTGGAGATCGCAATCAGGGCTGTATTTAATTCATGGAGTGGCAAACGAGCGGTCGATTATCGCAGGGAATTTAAGATCACGCCAGAAATGGCCAACGGCACTGCAGTGAATGTGATGCAGATGGTCTTTGGCAACATGGGATTTGATTCTGCCACCGGAGTGGGTTTTACCCGTGATCCCGGTACGGGCGAGAACGTGATGTTCGGTGAATACCTGGTAAACGCACAGGGAGAAGATGTAGTAGCTGGTATCCGCACCCCAAAACCGCTTGTCGCAATGGCAGAAGAGATGCCGGGTCTTTACCGGGAACTGCTGGTGCTGCACAAAATATTAGAAGCCCACTACAAAGAAGTCCAGGATTTCGAATTCACTATAGAAAAAGGCATACTTTACCTCTTGCAGACAAGAAACGGCAAGATGAACGCTTCAGCGCTGGTGCGAACTTCTGTTGAGATGGTAAATGAAGGGCTCATCGATAAATCCCAGGCGCTCCTTCGCATCCAGCCGGAGTTGCTTGACCAGATGCTCTTTCCACGTCTGGACCCACGAGTTACTCAAAAACCTATTACAAAAGGTCTGCCAGCTTCTCCGGGAGTTGCTGTTGGGATTGCTGTCTTTGATGCAGACCGGGCAGAACAGCTGGGAAGAACCGGTGAGCGTGTAATTCTTGTGCGGGAAGAGACCAAACCTGAAGATATCCACGGTTTTTTTGCTTCGCAGGGAATTCTGACAAGCCGGGGGGGCAAGACTTCCCATGCGGCCGTTGTCGCGCGGGGAATGGGCAAACCCTGCGTATCCGGAGCCGAAGGAATTCACGTTGATGTCCGCATGCGCCAGGCCCGTGCAGGCGATCAGGAATTCGGTGAGGGTGCGTTGATCACCATCGATGGCACAACCGGTGCGGTCTTTTTAGGAGAAGTGGCCATGATCGAAGCGGAGTTCTCACCAGAGCTCAACATTCTCCTCTCATGGGCTGACGAACTCGCAAGGCTCGGTGTCATGGCCAATGCCGACACTCCTGATGACGCTGCGAGAGCAGTAAAATTTGGCGCTGTGGGTATCGGCCTGTGCCGCACCGAACGCATGTTCAATGGTACCGAACGCCTGCCTATCATGGTAGAGATGATTGTAGCAGAGACAAAAGCCGACCGTAAGGCAGCTCTTGACAAACTGCTGCCGATACAGCGCGAGGACTTCAATGGCATCTTCAAGGTCATGACTCCACGGCCGGTGACGATACGCCTGTTGGATCCGCCCATCCACGAGTTCCTGCCCACAGAAAATCTTCTCGTAGACGATATCGGGCATCTCCGCAATCTGCGCGAGATCCTGCGGGGCATGCAGGTGCTCTCTGAGGCAGTCACATTCATGAACCATACAAGGGATACAAAACCTCAGGTG
>JAURZP010000198.1 GCA_030653335.1 Methanoregula sp.
TGTGACGTAGTCCCAGGTGTCTGCATTTTGGTAAAAATAATATCTCGTGGCGGACAGGATGAAATGTTATTGAGGATCTTCGCCATTTCATTAATCCGAACTTCGGATTCATTTATCTCCAAATAAAAACCGTAAGCAACATTTCTCTCTTGATAATTTTTATCAAGTTTCCACACAACCAAAGAACACATGAACCCGAGGATAGCTCCGATACCAACACCCAATATCGTGAAAAAACCATTATTGTAAGTCTGAATAAAATTAATCGTGGCATCCAATACATCAATCATGATTTATACATCCTCCCGTGTCTAATACAACTCTCGAACCTTGGTTTTTAAAATCAGATTATTCCTCGATAAAATAATCCTCATCCAACCGGTTCACGACATACCGGGATTCTTCAGCAACACCAACGCTGTTATCGATCATCAATTGTGTTAATTGTTCACCGTCAATAAGAACAATTTTTTTCTCAATCCTTTTCACATACTCCTGTGCATCTGCAGTGAATTTCGAGGTCGTGATAAAAACACCTTTCCGGGACCGGTTTCCTTCAAGACTTCCTACGAAAGCCTGAATGTCAGGTCTTCCCACGGGATTCTGCCAACGTTTCGCCTGGATGTGAACGACATCGAGACCCAGTTTATCCTCTTTGATTACTCCGTCGATGCCGTCATCACCGGTCCTGCCGATGGCCTGGCCCGCATCAATTCTTGAACCGCCATATCCCAATTTCAAAAGTAAGTCAACGACAAGTGTTTCAAAAAATGCCGGGGAACTCTGTTTAACCCGTTCAAGAAGATCATGCGATAATTGCCTTCTTAACTCTTGGTAACTCGACTCCAGTGATTCCTGGGGTGTCGATATCCTATCACATTCGGAAGGGAGACTTTTATCCCCGATCGTTTCGTTTCTGAAATCCTTGAAATCAAGATACTCCTGGAATTTTTCCAGATATTTCATGTTAATTCGGTCCGGCTTCTCCTTCAGGACATCCAGACCCCGAGAGGTGATGATATATTTACCCCGTGAAGGTCGGTTCAGCAACCCGGATTTCTTCAAATAGATTATCGCCCAGCCGACGCGGTTATTAAATCTGAATTGTCTACCACTGGGGAGAAGCTCGTTGATCTCTTCATCGGTAAGGTTCAATTTCGTCTTTAAAAATCCAAGAGCAGCCGGGGATCCATGTTCGAGTTAGTCGCCATAAAACTCCAGAACGGGTAACATCAGACTTTGAAACTCGGGTATTGGCA
>JAURZP010000200.1 GCA_030653335.1 Methanoregula sp.
GTTCAACCTTCTTCATAGGATATCCATTGGATATCCAAAGTATTAAAATGTATCGTTCATATCTAAACGGAAAAATTACAATTGGAGTGGAAATTATACTATTTCGTTTCTAAAAAGGGGTTTTTGCTTTCGGAGATACTGTTCGATCAGATATATTTATAACACTATCCATAAGAGTTTCTGTGAAGGAAATTTTTTATTAATAATGGGGATTTATGCAGGAATTTGCCAATAAAAAAATGCCTACCGGGATCTCATCACTCGACCCGATTCTTGACGGAGGGGTTCCACCGGGTTCTGTCATCCTTTTCCTTGGGGATCTTGGAGCGGGCAGCTATGAGTTTGTGTACAGTTCGATGATTAATCTGCTGGATGCAAAATCTCGTAATGAATTAAAGGATAAGATCTCTCCAAAAGAGCTCCGGTATATCACCTTTACCAGACACAAGGATGATGTGAGGCAGGAGATTGTCAATTCGCTGCATGTTGACAATGTAAGCCAGCTGGTGAATTCAATCCAGTTCGATGATCTCTCTGAACTCTATTTTGACAGAAGTGTTGTTCCTGATGAATGGTACAGCCACAGTGATATCCTTTTAAGAATGCAAAAACGGTCAGGTCATGGAGATGTATTTGTCCAACTCTCAAACGTGATCAATACAGCACAACCGCAAAGTCTGATCATCATGGATTCCATCACTGATATTGCAACACAATCCAATAATTCTAACAGCTGGTCAAACTTTACCGGTGTTTTACGGGGTTTGCAGCGGGTGTCAAAACAACGGGGCCTTACCTGTTACCTGCTGCTTACCCAGGGCATCCTTAATTCAGCTCAGGAAAAAGAGATCTCAGACATTGCAGATGCAGTGATGCTCTTCAAATGGGAAGAGAGCACCGGTTCACGCAGGCAGCGGGTGATGTATTTTGAAAAGTTCAGGGGGGTTATGCCTCATCTGGAGGAACACGATCTGGTGAAATTTGCAGTCCGCATTTCGACTACCAGTGGTTTTGAAGTGAGCAATATCCGGATGATTATATGAGTGAAGAACGGGTTAAGGTGGGAATCCTTGGTCTTGATGATATGCTGGGGGGGGGATTGATCCCCGGCAGCATCTGTGCAATTATTGGCACGTATGGTACAGGTAAAACAACCTTTTCCCTTCAGTTCATCTGGGACGGGCTTACAAGGGGAGAGCGCGTCATCTACATAAGTCTTGAGGAACGCGAAGAAAGAATCTTCATATATATGAAACAGAAGGGATGGGACTTTACACCGTTTTTGAATAAAGCTCTCTATGTCATCAAGCTCGATCCCACAGACTTCAATGTTGCCAACAACCGGATCAAAAATGAACTCCCAAAACTCATCGAAGAAGTGAAGGCCAGCAGGGTAGTAATCGATCCGATCTCTCTCTTTGAAGACCTGTTCGATAATGATTCTGAACGAAGGCAGGAGATGTACCGGTTTATCGAAGGGCTCCGCGACCGGAACTGCACGATCATGATGACTTCTGAAACTAACCGGGACAATGTCTTTTCCAGCCGTCACGGGCTGATCGAGTACCTGTCCGATACGGTGATCCTGCTACGGTATGTCCGCCCCTCTGATCTGACGGATGTGCACCTTGCACTCGAAGTGGTAAAAATGCGGATGTCTGCCCATTCCCGTGAGATTAAGCCGTACGAGATCGAGCAGGATCAGGTGATGGTTTATTCAGAAGCAAATGTGTTTTAAATATTGGAAAAAAACCTGAAGAATTCCTTTTTTAATCGCAAAACCAAAAATTCCGAGCATCTGCAATTTTGAGGGGCGGATGCGAACTCACCGGTCAGATGTGTGTTTTTTAAAAAAAAAACGTTTTCTGATATTTAAAGGGAAAATCCAAAAATATTTAGTAACACGAGGATGCAGACCCCCGGCACCCCTCCGATTGCGGAGATGAGAACTGTCACAAGGTCCCACCCGAGATCCGGTTTACCCATCCACTGCATGACATGCAGGAAATTGAGAATAAACAGCAGGATAAGCCCCAGGATGGCATTGATCACAAGCACTGATAATTTTTTTACCAGATAGTAGACGATCGCAACAATTGCCACAACCAGAAGAATTGTAATAAGTACTGCGCTCATAATTTTCCCTGTTTTCCTTTATTTACCAATGATATGCTGCTTATTTATCTTTACCGAAGGCAGAATCAGCGAGCCGATTGAACGCGATTTCTGGCTTATACCGATGATCTCGTTATGCAGCGAAAAGACATTGCCTGAGAGCATAGCGCTCCGGATCGGTTCTTCAAACTCCCCACCCTCCATCCAGAACGCATTGGAAAGTTCAACGGAAAAATCCCCGCTCATCGGGTTTGCCGTGTGAGCGCCAACAACGCTGTGCACGTATACCGCACGTTCATCAGCAATATTGCTGCGCTTTCCGTCCACGATAAAATTGTGGTGGCCAATTCCTGGAGACCCGCCATACCCTCCACGAACTGCACTCGCCGTACTGGTCTTTCCGTACCGGTAGGCGGTTTTGAGATCATAGGCAAAGGCTTCCAGCACACCGTTCCGGATGAAATCAATCCTGCGTGTCGGCATGCCTTCTGCATCCCAGCTCACGCTGCCACTTGCTCCCGGCAGAAGCGGATCATCATACATCGAGATCAGGGGATCTGCAACAGGCTCTTGCAGTAACTTGGCAAACCTGGATCTTCCTGCATGTACGTTCCGCCCGTTCAGTGCGGGGATAAACACACTGCCGAGGAGTTCGGCATAAGCAAGCGGGGAGAGCAGGATCTCATAATTCCCTGTTGGGATCTCCTTTCCTTCCGCAGATTCATGGGCAAAGAAGCTTGCACGTTCCCCGACATGAAAAGGATTTACCTTGTTAATGAAACTGGAGTGATCGAATTCTGAGCCTGTGGACTGTCCATGGATGGCTTCGAGCGAGAGCGAAACTCCCGTGTGGCTATCCGTATAATACACCCCGCTGCTGTTTGCAAGGGTCACTGTTGAAGTTGAGAGACCGGCAGAGCCGGCAGTCACATCTGCTGCGTGTTCTTCTGAACCGGCAAGCATCTGTTCGAGCAGGGCGAGTGCGGATGCCGGCTCAACCTTCATTGAAGGGTCAAACGTGAGCGGGGTTTGTGAAATATCCTGCCTCCCGGGCAATCCTTCCCAGGGAAGAGGAGTTGCCAGATGACCACTTGCAATTGCCGCATCCAGACATTCACACCATTTGCAGGGATCGTTCGTACTCGATGAACCGATCCTGCCTTTATGAATAGTGCGGATGCCAAGCCCACAATCTTCTGAAGCAGATGCCAAGTTGATCTTCTTCTGTTTAAGATCAGCAGATACGCTTCTGCCCTCCACATAAAAGATCTCAACTTCGTCTACGCTCTTTAACCCTTTTTCAATTACCTGATCAATCCATTCCACTGCCGCCCACCACCGCATCGCACAGGAGAATTGTTGGAGCCCCGTCACTCACAGGCACACTCTGTCCGCCTTTCCCGCAATAACCCGGGCTCATCTTACGGTTTTTTCCGCAGAGCGCGATATTGTGCAGGGTTGTTAAGATGTCACCTGACAAGGATACATCTCTCACCATACCAGTACACTCACCGTTCTTCACAAGATACCCGTACTCTGCATTGAACTGGAAGACGCCACGTCCCGGATCCACCTGACCGCCACGGGAACCTTTGAGAAAGATGCCGTTTTTACATTCTTCAAAGATCTCGTGGTCGGTCGCATCACCGGTTTCAATGAAGGTATTGCTCATCCGGACAAGCGGGGGTTCTCCGGCCATGCCCCGGGCATGACCTGCCACACCGTTACCCACTGCTGCCAGTGATTCACGGTTGTGGAGGAACGCATTGACGATCCCGTTTTTGATAATCTCGGTCCTGCGCACAGCCACACCTTCCGAATCAACAGGATCGAACCCGAATTCGGGAAGACCTGGGTCGTCTACAATCGTGAGCATCTCGTTTCCGATCTTCTGCCCGGTTTTATCTTTTAAGACCGAGTTGCCTTCCTGGATCAGGTCACCTTCACTGGCATGGCCAACTGCTTCATGGGCAAATACACCTGCAAGTTCCGGATCGAGTATCGCCTTTAATTTTCCCCCATGTGCTGACTTCGCGTCAAGCAATGCGACTGCAATATCGGCAGCCTTTTTCCCGAGATCCTGATGGTGCCGGAGGTTGAACCCGTGGATGGAGTGCTCACGTTCATACCCCATCTGGGTATTGTCATTGCGTGAAGCAACCGCCAGAACATTGAATCCTGAACGGCACATCTCATACGCGTATTCATTTCCCGAACTGTCCAGAAATTCCACCTGCTCGACCCGCTCAATGTAATTTGCACGGCGGTTCACCACAGAGGGATGGATCGCGCCCTTCTCAATCTCTGAAAGAATTACAGATTTTTCCTCGATACTGACCGAACGGGGATCTTCTTTCATTGCGGGAACGGCAAGCACCCCACGGGATACATCCCCAAGGTTCACCTGCTCCTGTGTTATCGCAGAAAGGGCGCAGGCTTTCTGTAAAAGCTCGTCAAATTTCCTGCCAGTGCAGGGCTGATAATTATCGATCTGGAGAATGCCCCA
>JAURZP010000209.1 GCA_030653335.1 Methanoregula sp.
CTGATTGCATCATAACGAGTTCCAAATATCTTATGCAGTGAGGTATTTCCGTTATGTAGGGGGCTCTTGTCACTATGTAGGGGGCTTTCCTTCTTTTGTATCGGAATGGCATCGAGCCGGGACTGAACCGTACCTTCAGTATCGACCAATGCAACACCCGTAAATGTATACACCATTGCCCGTGTCGCCCCGGCAGACTGAAGGAATCTGCGGGTGACAAGGTCTTTTAATTCCATCGAAAGATCATGCGGATGGATATCCGATATCTCTTTAATTCGTGCATGGGTTACACTGCCTTCAATTGCAACTGTAGCAAGTGCGAGCTTCTGCTCTTTAGACAACTCATTGAATTCCGATCCAAACCTGCTTTCGAGACTTTTCATCACCGCATCTGGAAGAAGGCTCATCATCCGCATGACAAGGATTGTCTGTTCAGGGATGTATTTCTCCTTAAGTTCCGGAAGACGCCAGAGCTGTTCTTTCCAGTTCTGGAAAATTTTTGGAAGGCCGGATCCTGCACGCTCTCCGTAGCCGATGAGATCAAACATTGTCTGGAGGTTCCTGTTACGGCAATCGCTGGTTCCCCCGTGAATTGCGTCCTCCACCGGTACTCTCATCGTGCCCGGATTCCGAAACGAGAACATATCCGGTTGCTTGATGATAAGGATCGAAACCGTCCCGCTGTAATCCGCGTGAACGAGCGTATTTGTCAGAGCTTCACGCAGGGCTTCATGAACCGGGGTATCATCGATGCGGGAAGGCCCGGCCAGTTTGAACGGCACTTTGAGATCCCGGTACAGTTTCTGGATGGCAATCTGGAAGAAGTCATAGAGATTGCCGGACCAGGTGCCGTCCGTAGTGACCCGGTCCACCCACCGGGTCCCGTCATCGTCTTTAAGCTCTGCGCTCCTGGTAATCAACAAGATAATATGGAACTGCATCGAGGATGGACCTCAGTTTGCCGAACATCAGGAGTCCGGCAAGGGTCAGTCCTTCCTCTCCCGATGCCCGATCCCGCGTAAGCCCTCCAATCGAGCGAAGGAATTCATGATCATTAAGGCTGTTCCACGGGTGCGTGGGTTTTGTGCTCCGGAATCTGTTCCGATAGGACCGGAGCGTAGTGCTGTCCAGATCGTTCTCCGAGAAATGCGAAAGTAATTTTGCATCCCGGGATTCTTCGACCTGTTCGGCAATCATCCGCTTGACCGTTGCTTCGTCACAGACATAATCCCCGGAGAAGTTCCTGCGAAATGTCCCGGCTAAGGGATTTTTTCCCACGTATACCGGTTTCTGCTCGCGGCGGGCCGGTGGCACAATGATCCTGATGTATTGTTTTCCCCCGTGCGTACCCACAGAAACATTGTCGTCTTTTAAGATGTTGATGTTGACTTTTTCGCGGTTGTTTAAGTTGCTCCACAGCTGGTCGATGACCCGGTCGGGTTCAATTATTCCGTTCAGGACGAACTCGCCAGGAGAGACTTCCTGAAACCCGAGAAGGACGATGCCGCCCTGGGTGTTGGCAAATGCGCTGTATGTTGGAAAAAATGATTCAGGAAGCTGACCTTTTCCATCTCCTCCTGCTGTTTTTTTGATCTCGATGTAGGTGCTTTCGGCAAGATCTTCGATATCCAGCAGTTCGGCAATTTCCTCGATACTCATCTGCGGTTGGGAAGGCATGGGAGA
>JAURZP010000211.1 GCA_030653335.1 Methanoregula sp.
AATTCGGCCAGCACAGACTCGATTTTTGGTATTACAGCTGAAGCTCCTGCAACTTTTAGCGGCTTTGCTTCCAGCACGAAATCGTTCTGCATATCAATGATCAGCAGTGCAGCTCGTCCCATGATTTTTCCCGTTAGACTATTGAGACCCGGGACATAATAACTCTGTAGCAGAGGTGTAAGATCCAGATGGACCCGATCCTGTATTTTGCCAGCCTCATCATCACCGGAATCACGGCCGGGACTGCTTCCGGGCTCTTTGGGGTTGGCGGCGGGTTCCTGATGACACCGGTCCAGTACTGGCTCTATACCACAGGAGGGATTGACAGCACGCTCGCCACCCGGCTCGCCTTTGGGACATCGCTTGCCGTGATGATTCCAATGATGATCAGCGGGGCTGCTGCACACCACAAACGCGGAGCGGTCAACTGGAAGGCTGCTGTGCCGATGGGTTGTGCCGCGGTCTTCGGGGGCCTTGCCGGGGGAACGCTTGCCACCCACCTGCCGGGCATTGTGCTCCGGACATTCTTTGCGATCCTGATCATCATCATGGCCATACGTATGGTCTGGCACATCCGGGCCTGCACGGTCTGTGAGCCACGCGGATCTACCGGGATCTACATCGTTATCGGGTTTCTGATCGGGATCATCTCCGGCATTGCCGGAATCGGCGGGGGTATACTGCTCGTGCCGGTGCTCGTGATCTTACTTGGCTATTCCATGCATTCTGCCGTTGGCACCTCCTCGGCCTGCCTCATCTTCTCATCCGCTGGCGCAGTGACTGCATACCTAATCAACGGTCTCGGTGTTGCCGGGCTGCCGGCGTACTCGATTGGCTATGTGGATCTCGTGACGTTTGCAATCCTTGCTGCAACCACCATCCCGCTCGCACAGTTCGGGGTGCGGTGCGCTCATGCTTGTTCCGGGCGGAATTTGCAGATCGTGTTTGCCGGGGTTCTGATCCTGATCGGCGGGATGATGATTGTGAGCGGGTGATTAAAAACCGGTTTGATCTGCCAATGAGATCATCTTAAAGTTGATCGCACTATCCGATCATTGGACACAATTTTAAAAAAATCCGCATGGCCCGGTTCCGTGCCGAAAAATAATAAGCTCCGATAACAAAGATCGTGTCATGGCCCCGATTCCGTATAAAACGGTACCTGTTGACGATTTGTCTCTTGCGTACAGCGAATCCGGTTCAGGGTATCCGATCGTCTTCATCAATGGATTAGCGTCCACTATGGATATGTGGAACCCGGCAGTCCTTGCAAAAATTTCTGAAAAATTCCGGGTTATTATATTCGACAACCGTGGCACGGGGTACTCCAGTACATCAGACAGACCCTTTTCCATCCCGCTGCTTGCCCATGATACAGCAATTCTGATGGATGCTCTTGGCATCTCCTCTGCCCATATCGTCGGCCTGTCCATGGGGGCGTCCATTGCACAGGAACTTGTTCTGAGTTATCCTATGAAAGTTAACAAACTTATTCTGGTTGCCGGCGAATGCGGAGGATCTGAATCGGTAAAAGCGCCCGCAGAGATCATGGCACAACTCATTGACAAGAGCGGGACGATACATGACGTGGTCAATCGAATGTTTTTTTTGCTCTTTCCATCCACATGGCTTGCCACCCACGATCCCTTCTGCTATTGCCCGGAGATATACGAAACCACTGGCGATGAGATTGTGGCACGCCAGATGTCTGCTTACCGGGAATGGACCGGATCATTTTTTAGGCTCGCAGATATCTGTTCGCCAACCCTTGTTATCACCGGGACAGACGACGTGATCATCCCCCCGGTAAACTCACATATCATAAGCGGGCAAATCCCAGGTGCACGAATAGTTGAACTACCCGGTGCGGGACACGGGCTGATGTACCAGTGCCCGGAACGGTTCAGCGATTGTGTGCTGACTTTTCTGGAACAATGAATCATCGTATTCACTGGGCAGAAACCCAGTCATCCTTCAATCCAGATCACCTCGCTCTCCACACGGGATCGGATATACCTGTCTATACCTTTGACAGTCAGCAGGTCTACCTTTCGGGAGAGAAGATCATAAAATGCGAGCTGCATGAAATTATCAAAGGTCGCCTTCCCGTGTGCGAATTCTACGAGCACGTCAACATCGCTTGTCCGTTTTTGTTCGCCGCGGGCAAACGAACCAAATATGCCGATCCGTTTCACACCAAAGTCAGCACGTAAGCCCGGCACAGCCCGTTCAAGCCGGGAAAAGATCGGGCTTTTCTTTCATTGCAGTGTGATAACCGGTGATGGCAAAGATATTCACCTGATTAATGTGTGGGACACTGGCTGCAGATTACGTTCTCAAAATGGGATTTAAGAAAATATTTGCATCAATAAATATTGTCGCGTCACTCCCGGAACCGACTGCTATCTTTTACGGATCCAGGGACGGATCGAAAATAATCCGGCGGGCCATCTCCGGGTCCGCAAGAAGAATCTTACCCTGTATCCGCTGGACCGGGGTGAGGGGGACCTCTTCATCGCGCCCGATTGATAGCCGGGTTTTATTGCGTGATGCCACGACAGGATTTCCGGATACGCCCGATCCTCTCGTTTTCGTGCTCATGATGGGAGATCTAAGCATCCGGAAAATATCAATACGGCGATAACCTGGGAGATCAGGATTCCTTTTAAAATTCCCGGCAAGAGATTTTTATTTTTTACCCAATTCCTCTATCCCGACAAGAACCACGTTAGGCCGGGTTCGGCATACCCCCGGCTCCGGAGGGGGGAATAGCACAGTCAAAGGAAAAAGAACCCCTTTTTTGGGATCGGATATTACGGTCCGGGACTATCAGAGACCTGCACTCCGCTCAACTCACTTCTCCGTCGTAGACCCTCTCTCAGTGAAAGGTTCACAGCCTAAATTCCGGCACAACCCCCCGAACCCCGCTTCTCGGCTCCGTCACATCCCCGACATACCGCGGAATCACATGACAATGACAGTGCATCACCGTCTGCCCGGCCGCCACACAGATATCGACCTCCGCACTCCGGTACCACAAAACTAATCCCGTGTGACAGACAACTATCCTTGATGACAGCGCAGGCAGCACAAGTGACTCCAACGGATCATCCTGCAAAAAAGAACACTTCACGGCAAAAAAAGACGGATAAGCAAGGTAAGAATGCGCTTGCCACACTATCCGAGTACTCACTTTCAGAATTTCTTGAAAATGAACCCGACCTCTACTCTGTATCGGACTTAAAAGTGCGGTACAAATGAAAGCAAAAATAGTCCTTGTTCATTTCCCTTTTACGGATCTCTCCGGTTCAAAGCTACGGCCTGCAATCATTATTCATGAAAATGAACACGATGTTGTTGTGGCATTTATTTCTTCACGGATCCCTTCACCACTGCAGGAATCGGATCTTCTCATTACGATAGATCACCCGGCATTCCAGTCAACAGGCCTGAAAATTTCATCAGTGATAAAATTCGACAAAATTGCCACGTTGTCAAAGACACTAATCGAAGGTGAGATTGGAGAAGTTCTGCCCGGTCTCGCTGATGAATGCAATGACATCCTGCGTCACATTTTTTTGTTCTGACCGGGAACTGTAACGAAATTTACTAAAACTTCTTCAAGCAGTAACCGGAGGAAAAACAAAATCTCTCACTACTCCCTCACCCGGTCCCTTGCCAGACTCGTCGAGATCAACGAATCGTTAAAAATCAACAACAACTCATAAACCCACTGATCGTCAAATCCCACCCAGTAGAACTCAAATATCGGGAAATATACCCATTTTTCCTAACCCCTGAAAAAACGACCTCGATAACGACCCCTTCCAGAGCGGATCTCTCCTCAAACGGGTAAACCCCCGACAAAAACCAACCGCGATTTAAAGGGCCTTGGCGGCCCTCATTTTTCAAGCCTAATACAGCCGTATTTTGGCAAACGGGGCGAGATTGGGGCACTTATTTTCACGTTCCGGAACCTGCCGGTTTTAGAGGGGGTTTCCGGACCGGAATCCGGCAATCGGAGCCCGAATTGGGCTTATTTTCACTCATATTTAGTACTCCCAATACCAGGCATCTCCAAGGAGGGATATATGAGCACCCCCACCACATGCTACTCCGTTACCATATCCACAACCCGACCCCATGCCCCAAAAAAATCTTCAGAATATTTTCCCGGCCCGCTCATTGTCGAAAAAAAGTTATCCAAAAAAAAGGTTTACTGATACTCCGGCAGCTGAACTTTCTGCGGAAGCCCGCCTTTGAAGTGCTGCTGGATCTTGCCATAATAGTTCCGCAGGTTCTCGTTCATCGTGGGGTGCACCGTCTTCTGTGCCGCCTCGAAATATTTCATTGAGACGATCGTCTGACCGTCCCGGAGGGCAAGCATACCCGCCTCGCGGCACACGGACTCAAGATCCGATCCAACGAATCCTTCTGTAGTGCCGGCAAGCGTTGTTGCAAGTGCGTCCCGGGCGGGATCCGAAAATGTCAGCTGCTTCTCCTGCATCAGCTCGATGAGCCTCCTGCGCCGGGTCCCGGCAGGAACACCGGCCGCATCATCTGCTACCGGACTGATCGCTGCCTTCATCTCATCGGCTGTGATCGCTTTGTCCCTTCCAAGCTTATCGACCAGTTCGGCAATATTTTCTTCTGAATATTTTCCACAGAGCCCGATGATCTTCTTCCGGTCCTCTTGTATGGGCTCACCGATATACACGTGCCGGTCTAAGCGGGCAGTTCCAGACCAGCGACCGGAAAAATTACCCAATATCATCTGGCTTCC
>JAURZP010000217.1 GCA_030653335.1 Methanoregula sp.
GATAGGTGTTATTGTACCTGTGGAGGGAACGGATAGTCCTTATCGATGAGTGTGTACTGACTCCCTGAAGTCATCGTCATGACAACGATAACGCGGTCAGTCCGGGTTGTTCCCATAAGTGTCACGGTATCACCCATAACTGGATTTTTACGGTTTTGCTGTTCCCTGACACAATCCGACCGGATAACGGTGACATTCATCTGTGTGACCATCCCCAGTCCAAACCCACCATTGAACGCAATGGCTATAGTGGGATTTTCTGTTATCGTATTCCGGTTAACGGTCACACTTACGGATTCGTACTCTGGCACGATCTGTGTCGGACCAGGCACGAGCGAACAGGTCTGCTGCGGGGGGATTTGTGTTTGCTGGTGCGTGACGACCGGGGCTGCAGGTGGGAGAGCGGGGTTTGCCGGAGACGGGGATGATGACTGGACACATCCCCCGATAAGAACGCAGAGAAGTAGAGCGACGGAAATCAGGAGGAAGAAACATTTTTTCATATCTGGAAATCTGTCACGGCACAAATTAATTCTTCCCTCTGTTTCTACGATGATTCATGGTAATAAAAAGGGAGTTCCCTGCCCTGAATAGTCTGACCACTTCCACACCAAACACAGAAAAGGTTTATCAGACTACGGCAAAGATCACTAACGAGCAAACCGGGGTGAATGAATGTGAACAACAGTGCCATGCGTGCCGTAATTTTAATATTCCTGCTTGCATCTATGGCAGTACCTGTCATGGCATCCGTATATTACCTATCAAGTGCCCAACAGATTATCACAAAAGGCGACACGTTCACAGTAAGCAGCACCAGTGCAAAGAACGGCCCTGTTGCCATCTGGATCATTGGGAGAAATTATTTTGATACGCTGTCAGTCACTCCTGACAGGAACGGAAATTTCTCGGTTACTTTAAAACCCAAAGAAACGGAAAAATTCTCAAGCGGCCAGTATGCCATTGTGATTCAGGATCCCGGCCCAAATGGCAGGATGGAGATTGAACCCGGAACGGATAGTAGCGGGAACCTCACCATCATGAACCGCGGAAAAATCATCGAAAAGATCGGTGCCCGCAAGGATCTCAAAGGAAATGTCCAGCCGGTAGTTGCAGTCCTTCTGGACGCTGTGAACCTCCAGGGAGTCGATGATTCGTTCCTGCCCGAATATTTCTTTGTAGAAGAACCATCCGTGCAGTTTGACCAGATGGACTCTGTCTCCAAATCCCAACTTTTCAACAAGATCAATGGTGAAAAACTTGTCATTTCCGGTACAACCAACATGGGACCTGAAAATTGCCTCCGTACCCACATCTACAACCGGGATACCAACGGACTTGTCATATCAAATACTATTCCCATTGCGGGAGGCTTCCAGATAAACCGCTGGTCCTATCAGATCGATGCTCCCGGTCTGCCACAAGGGAATTATTACCTGACTGTAGGGTGGACAAAATCAAACATTACCAGCACAGGATTGGCAAACTTTGATGTGGTAAACCTCGACACCCCCATACCATCCCCGCCGGAAAACCTTGGGATAGAAAAAGTCGTTCCGCATGATGACTTCCCTACCTTCCTGTTCCTCACCATCAGCGGGGTGCTCATTGTCATCCTGATCATCTTTGCCGTCGGGAAAAAATGAACGGGTGAAAGAACAAAAAGGGAAATCACTACTTTTTTGTTACGGTAACCGGTTTGATCGTTGCATCGATCATCTGGTCAAAGGAAACTGTATCGAGCCAACCGGGTTTCTCAAACTGGCTCATGAACACCAATATTTCCCATGCTTAAACTCCTGCGGGCGAAATGCTATACCACCGGGTAACAAAGATCTACTGTAAGAGAGGAGAGCACGGCGTGAAGAGCGGATTTTTTTTTACAAAACGGCAGGCGAACATCATCAACGAGGATCTTTTCGCAACCAGCCTTATTGCGCCTGAAAGTATCGATCTCGTCATCACATCGCCACCTTACAATGTGGATATCCAGTACAACAGCCACAATGACCAGATCACTTATGAAAATTATCTCGAATTTTCACAGCGCTGGATGGAACGCTGCTATGGCTGGCTGAAAGATGATGGCCGCTTCTGCCTCAATATCCCGCTCGATAAGAATAAAGGTGGACAGCAGAGTGTTGGGGCTGACCTGACAACGATTGCAAAGAAATGCGGGTTTTCCTACCATTCGACCATTATCTGGAACGAGGGAAATATCTCGCGCCGGACGGCGTGGGGTTCATGGATGAGTGCATCGGCACCTTACGTGATTGCACCCGTTGAACTGATTGTAATACTCTACAAAAAATCGTGGAAGAAGACGAGCGGATCCCGGGAGTCCGACATCAGCCGCGAGGAGTTCATGGAGTGGACCAACGGGCTCTGGACATTCAATGGCGAGCGCAAGACCAAAATCGGCCATCCTGCCCCATTTCCCATAGAACTCCCGCTCCGTTGCATGAAACTGTTCTCGTTTGTCGGAGACACCGTGCTTGATCCGTTCATGGGCAGTGGTTCAACGCTCGTGGCAACGTCCCTTTGCAACCGGAATGGTATCGGAATTGAGGTCGATCCCCACTACTGTGAAATTGCAGCAGCAAGGATAGAAAAAGAGGGGTCTGAAGATCCATAACAGGTATCCTGCCATTACACCGCCAAAGATTTCATTGTCCCATGACCGCCCCGCTGACTGCATACATAGACATGGAATTTGCCGGCATCTACGGCACGCACCAGCGTATGCAGATCCCAATCGAGATTGGAGTGGTGCTGCACGATCCTAAAACCGATGCTCTCTCCTTTGCCGGAAAACCGTTCCGGGCTGATATCGAAGTGGAACTCTGGAAGAACATCTTAAACGATGTGGGAAAACGGGTGGATTCCCGTAGGAGAGTTTTCAATCTTGCCGACAGCGCCCGCACCCGGCTGTTTGATCACCGGTTCCACTTAAGTCCGGCAGGTGCAAGAAAAGCCCGCACGGCCATTGCCGCAGCAAATGCCGATCTCCGCCTCTTCATGCAGGCCTTGAACAGCAGGAACATCGGGACACTGGTCTTTTTTGCCCGGCAGCGGGAGATGGTGGCGTTCCGGCAGGCACGCGTACGGACAGACGGTTTTCTTACCCGCGATATTCAGCACGAGATCGCACATGCAATGCAGCTCAAAGAACAGATCTCGCTTGACCGCATGTCGTTGATCATCGGGTTTGGCATCACCAGCAGCACAATAAAGTCAGCGCATCTCTCCTATACGATCCCTCCGCAGTACCAGTACGTGATTAAACCGCACAAGGCAATTGGCGATGCCGCACGTATGTTTCTTGTGGACATGGAGTTCGGACAGTACCAGAAGGAGACCCGTGCGGGGATAAAAGACCATATCCTGCAGTACGAGAGGGCAAGGGAATCTGCAAGAATCCAGATAGCAGCAGAGCAGGGCGCTGTTCCGGATGAGCAGGATCCGAACATGCCATGATGGACAGGTGTTCCTAAAAAACCGATCGCCGGCCAGCATATCCCGGATATTTCCGGTGAAACCTTTGCACAACTGTGCTGGTTCAGGCAGTATGCAAAGAAAGAGGAAGTGACTTTTTTATCACGCGCAGTGCCGATCATGTATTTGTCCACCCATCGCCAATCTCAGACTATGACCCGTGCAGAAGGGCAACTTCTTTTAAAGGAACTTGCGGATGCAGCAAAGAACTGGCTGGCAATTGACGGGCTCTGGTTCCAGGCAATCGAGCAGGAATACGGTATGGAGACTGCGCTTGAGATGGACCGCCGGGTCTGGGAGCAGTTTTCGGTGATCGAAGCGCGGAGGATCCTGACAAGGCTGAATCTTTCCCGAGGTGGCGGACTGGATGCTCTCGAAACTGCACTGAAGAACCGGCTGTTTCACCTCATCAACGAGCTGCAGATCGTGCGCCCTGATAAAAATACCCTGATCATCACGATGAAGACATGCCGGGTGCATGCAGCCCGTGAGCGGAAGATGATGCCACTCTTTCCCTGCAAATCCATCGGGCTTGTGGATTTCCCTCTCTTTGCCCGTGAGATCGATGCACGGATCACAACCGAATGCGTTTCCTGTCCGCCGGAATCACTGCCTGGCATCCCGTATTGTTCATGGAAATTTTCCATTTCTGAAAGTAGCACCGCATGAATGAACGGGGCACGAGTTTTTTGTTTTTGAATCGCCAATCAGTTATTGGATACATACAGCGGGAGCAATTCATGTCATTTAACTTCGCAGACAGGATCAAGCGGGCACCGGTCTCATTTCTCTCTGAACTATTTTTGGTATCGAGCAATCCCTCCATCATCTCGTTTGCCGGGGGGCTTCCGTCCTCTGCACTGATTGACACTAAAGGGATTGCACTTGCAACACGGCAGGTGATGGAAGAAGAAGCCCACATCGCCCTCCAGTACACAACTACTGACGGATACCTGCCGCTGCGGGAGTACATTGCAGACCGCTATCGCACCCGGCTGGGACTGCCGGCTACCGCAGCAGAGATCCAGATCGTCAACGGCTCGCAGCAGTGCCTTGACCTCTTTGCCAAGATTTTTCTCAATAAAGGAGACTATGTCGGAATGGAGCGACCCGGCTATCTCGGCGCGATTGAAGCCTTCTCGCTCTATGAACCGGTCATCGATACCGTTCCGCTGCAAGACGATGGTCCGGATCTTGCATTGTTCGAACAGTTCATCAAAAAGAACAATGCAAAATTCTTCTACGGAATTCCCAACTCCCAGAACCCATCCGGCAGAACATATTCGCAGGAGAAACGCCGGGAGATCGCTGACATACTACAAACGAGTGATACCGTCTTTTACGAAGATGACGCGTTCGGTGAACTCTTCTTTGACACAAAACCCCGGATGCCGGTAAAGAAGTACCTGCCCGACAAGAGTGTCATCTCCGGA
>JAURZP010000221.1 GCA_030653335.1 Methanoregula sp.
GAATTATAGATTGAAGTCAACCGCATATCGCGAAACAATTTTGGAAAATTATTGAATCGCATCTAAAACGTGAATTGATACCTTTCATTTTTGGTGCTGTACAGATTGATGTGGGGTATTAAAGAGTTGAAAGATGGGTAATGTGAAAGTGTGAGTAGGGGATGGGACCAGTGGAAATTAATTCGGAGTTTTGTAATGAATCGTTCTGTTGCAGCGGCCACAATGATTCGAACATCTGTTATTTCGTATTCTTATCCTTATGCAGATGTTTCAGCCGCTGGATATCTGACATAGAAATCCGGTAAATCCTGGCGGTGAGATTATCATAGAGGGATACCCGTGTAACTGTGATATCGAATGATACAACTTGTTTGGAGAAAAACGAAATGCATTAATCAAACTAGAACTGAATCGGTTATACTGAATGACAATTAATCAACAGCCCGATCCGACGTATAAACAATATCGCTCTGTCGCGCTACGAATGACTGCGATTATTACCAATGGGGTTCAGTGATGTCGAGACTCACTGACCTTATTCATCAAGCGAAAAGCCTTGACCCTCAGTTGGGTCTGGATCTGGATACAGAATTCCGTGCATTGTTAAAACGACGCTCGTTCGGTCTGGTCTTTGAGCGTCACCGTCCGGAGGCGGTAGAACTTCCACAACGCCCCGTGAGGAAGGGCGATACGGTCAGGATTCTACCTCCGCGTGGTAGTATGGAGAAAGGTGATAAGAGACTCTGGCGGGTGTTAAAGATCGAGCGGAACAACGGTTCCAGAATGGCACACCTAATCGAGGTCGGCAAAGATTTACCCGAACGGAGTTCTGTGACCTTGGAAGATGTCGTTGTCGTTGCAGCGTTTCGTGATCCCCTCTACCCAGGACTCGCGGAGACCGGCCGGATCGAGCGTGGAGGGGACAAGCCATTTCATACTGTTATCAACGGTGAAAATTACCATGTCTTGGAAATGCTGACATACACACACCGGCACAAGGTAGATGCCATCTACATCGACCCTCCCTACAATTCGGGTGCGAAAGACTGGAAATACAATAATGACTACGTCGAGAGTGACGACCTGTACCGGCACAGCAAATGGCTGGCGATGATGGAACGGCGCCTGACCTTAGCAAAAGAGCTCCTGAATCCCGAGAACAGCGTTCTCATCGTCACGATCGATGAGAAAGAGTACCTACGTCTGGGGCTGCTCCTAGAGCAGATACTTCCCGAGGCGCGTATCCAGATGATAAGTACAGTCATCAACCCTAAAGGGGTTCCACGAGACGGATTTGCGCGTGTGGACGAATACATCTTCTTTGTACAATTTGGATCGTCGGAAATTGTCGGCGATATCAAAGAAGGAAGCGGTGGCACTGAAGTTCGTTGGCGCAGTTTGACTAGAACAGGCGCGAATGGCACCCGAAGCAAATCTCCAGGGGCGTTCTACCCGATCTATTTCGACAAAGCGGGAAAGATAATCGAAGTTGGCGATGCACTACCAATTGGAAAAGACGCAAGTTCTCTCGCTCCTCGCAAAGGATTGATTGCTGTATGGCCCACTCCTCGTCCGGATGGCGAAGATGGGCGGTGGTCAGTCGTTTCCGAACGGCTGAGAGAAATGATCGAAATTGGTGCCGTTAAAGTTGGGCGAGTGAAACTCGATAAAGAACAATTTCCGATCTTCTATCTCACATCTGAACAGCTCGCAGCAATCGAATCGGGTGAGTTGGAAGTAAGAGGAAAGACGCCTGAAGGGGTGATGCAGGTTTTCTTCCGTGAAGAGCGCGGGCGGGTTTCTGCTCCTCGAACGGTATGGGAAAAGGTAAGCCATAGCGCGAGCGAACAAGGCTCTGGCTTGTTGAAAACACTACTGCCAGGGCGTAAATTCCCTTATCCGAAGTCGCTTTATGCGGTAGAAGACGTACTTCGACTTACCGTTCGAGGGAAATCCGAGGCTGTTATTCTCGATTTCTTCTCCGGCTCTGGCACCACCGCTCATGCCGTCATGCGCCTCAACCACGAGGATAGTGGCCGAAGGCAGTGCATCTCCATCACCAACAACGAAGTAGGTGCAGATGAACAGACCGAACTGCGCAGGCAGAGCCTACGCCCGGGCGATTCCGACTGGGAGCAGTGGGGCATCTGCGATTACATCACCAAACCCAGAATTCAAGCCGCCATAACAGGAAAGACACCTGACGGGCAGCCAATCAGCGGCGACTACAGGTTCATTGACGAGTTCCCGGTATCAGAGGGGTTCAAAGAGAATGCTGTGTTCTTCACGTTGACCTATGAGGGGGCGCTCTCCGTCTCCCATCACCGGGCGTTCGAAAGAGTGGCTCCATTGCTTTGGCTCCGGGCAGGCAGCATAGGCCGGATCATCAATGCCATTCCGGAACGTGGCTGGGACGTGGCCGAATCGTACGGGGTACTGGTTGCACTGGATGAGACCACTGCATTCGTCAAAGCAATGTCAGGAATAGAAACCGCGAGAATCGCCTATATCGTCACGGATGACGATCGGCGCTTCCAGATGATCTGCTCACTTCTGCCAGAGCACTTAACTCCCCTGCGCCTTTATGAATCATACCTGGCCAATTTCGAAATCAACAGCGAGAGGTGCACCTGATGCGATATACCCTCAAGGACTATCAGACAGATGCGGTCAGCAACGTGTTGACCAACCTGCGCAAGGCGCGTAGGTATTACAAAGACGATGGCGACCGCTCACAGTTCTCCCTGTCGGCAACAACGGGGGCCGGCAAGACGGTGATGGCTGCTGCTGTCATCGAGGCCCTCTTTTTTGGGTCTGATGAATTTGACTTTGAACCAGACCCCGGCGCTGTGGTAGTATGGTTTTCTGATGATCCCTCGCTCAATGAACAATCGCGGGCACGTCTTCGGGCGGCCTCTGATAAGCTCGATCGAATGATTCCGGTAAAGACCACGTTTAACCACATGAAATTTAATCCACAGACGGTCTATTTCCTGAACACGCAGAAATTTTCGAAGCACTCGCTCCTCGTACGTGGAGCTATGGCGGAGACGGATAACGGTCAGGAAGTGCTGGTCGCGTCGCGTCCCGATGAGCAGCAGAACTCAATTTGGGACACAATCACGAACACCATCGAAGACGAATCCTTCACGCTCTACTTTATTCTTGACGAGGCGCATCGGGGCATGGGGATCCGCAATAGCGAACGTCCGACCATCGTGAAGAGACTCATCAATGGTCACGGCACAGTCCCCCCTCTACCAATCGTGTGGGGTATCAGTGCCACCGTGGAGCGCTTCGAGAAAGCCATGAGTGGCACGGTGGGTCGCACCGCACTTCCATCGGTCGACGTGGACTCGGCCCGGGTTCAAGCCTCCGGGCTTCTCAAGGACGATATCATACTTGGATTTCCAAAGGAGTCGGGCCGATTCGACACCGTGCTCCTGAAACGCGCTGTTCGGAAGGTGGTTGAGTCCACCAATGCATGGGCTGAATATACACGGGATCAGCGGGACACGGAAACCGTGGTGCCGCTTCTTGTGGTCCAGGTTCCAGACAAAGCAAGCGATCAGATGCTCGCCGATGCAGTGGCAACGATCCAAAGCGAATGGCCATCCAATTGTCTCAGTCTTGAGTTTGACGCATTTGCCAATGTATTCGGAGAGCACAAAAACATCGTTGTCGGGCAGACATCTATCCCCTATATAGAACCAGAACGAGTACAGGATGCACGTCACATCCGCGTCCTTTTTGCCAAGAACGCGATCTCAACTGGCTGGGATTGTCCCCGGGCTGAGGTAATGATGTCATTCCGGCCGGCAAAGGATACGACCCATATCACCCAGCTCCTCGGCAGGATGGTGCGTACCCCGTTGGCACGTCGTATCCCAGGTAATGAGATTCTTAATAGTGTATATTGCCTCCTGCCGTTCTTTGACAATGCAACTGCTACTGCCGTTGCGAATAGGCTGATGAAGGGTAGTACGGATCGCGATGATGAAGAAAACGCGACCGGCACTGGTGGCGGCGAAGGCCGGCGTATCCTTTTCGAACCCATCGAAATGACGCCTAATCCGGCCGTAACAGAATCCGTATGGGAGCGATATCTCGCATTACCCTCTGAGACAATTCCCAAGAAGAATGCCAAGCCGATTAAACGATTGACCGCTTTGGCACAGGCTCTCTCTACCGATAACCTGGTGGATCATGCAGGGGATAAAGCTCATAATCATCTTCATAGAGTTCTCGATGGACTGGCCGTTCGATACAGATCCGAAGTTGAGAGCGCCGTTAAAGACGTCCAGACCGTAGAGGGGAAAAATCTACGCGTCAACATGGTTAATCGCGGCATATCAGATGACGAATTCACCGAGATCGCTGACAACCGGGTAATCGAAGATGCTTACCGGGCCGCTCGTCGAGCATTCTCTGATGACGTTGCACGCACATATGTCGAATATCTAGTAGGTGATGGAGGAGAAGATGAGCTAATGGAGGCGCACGTGAAGGTAGCCGCCTTGGCTCTCATCCCGGAAATCGTAACGGAGATCGAAAGCGAAGCCGACAGGTTGGCCACGAAGTGGTTCACTCAAACACGGGTGGAGCGAACCCGGCTCAGTGACCGCAAGCAGGCGGAATATGATGATATTCAGGCCATGTCATCCAAGCCCCAACGTGTCTCTCTTGGCAGGCCAAATGTGCGCCAGGAGGATACAAGGATAATCGACGATCAGGGTCACGAGATGTCTCTACCGACCCGTACTAAACACCTTCTTGCTGATAGTACCGGAGCGTTCCCCATTAAGCTGAATGAGTGGGAGACCACTGTCCTTGATACGGAGATTGCCCGACCAGGATTCTGTGCCTGGTACCGCAATCCGAGCCGGGTCTGTAAGGAATCGCTCGCAGTTTCCTACGAACATGGACCGGATGATTACCGTCCATTTTGCCCGGACTTCATCTTCTTTGTTCAGAAGGACGATGGAAGTGTTGTGGCCGATATCGTTGACCCGCACGGCTTCTATCTGGCCGATGCGTTACCGAAACTACGAGGTCTTGCGAGATTTGCGGAGACTTATGGTGCCGATTTCCGCCGCATCGAAGCGTTCGCCAAAGTAGGAGAAAAACTGAAGGTACTCGATCTAACTAAGCCGACCGTGATCAACGCAGTGAAGAAGTGTACTAATTTGGAGGATCTCTACGTGAGCGAGCTGTCGCAGGACTATTGCTAATGATATAGGTGGGTGCTCAGTCTGGATCGGGTTTAGGGCCTGTCTGGTATAGACCTGACGGAGGTTTACGCCCATCCAACCGTGACTTATCATCAATAGGCAGCGCGATTGTTCGACTGTGATTTTATCAGAACCCCTTTTTACCCTGCATATCTTCCCCTCAAGCTTTCGTAAAATCTCGGTCTCTTTCGTTTATAGGCACGCTATCTGGTTCGTGACCTATATGCGTCCCTCAGTGTCCCGGTTCCGGCAATTGATGACGGCCCCCACCCCCTCCGGATGAAAGAACGGGGGAATCCGCTAAGTGTGTTGTAAAGTGACATCGTTTTTTTTTCAATGCGAATTCCAATGGTAAAATAACATCGGAAAATAATAATAACAATCTAGAGAATAAAAGAAATGTTGATGTTAAAATGGTAAAATGCCCCGTTTGTGGTTCCGTCATGCGAAAGCAAGGGGAAATACAACAACCTGATTTTCTCTCATCAAAAAAAAAGAGATTGGCCTCGATATATTATTGTAACCGATGTGGCTACAAACTACTTGGTTGAACCGAATTCCAAATTTTATTTTTTACTAAACTTTTTTCTCTATCCCTCAATATATTAGCAAATTCTGCTAGTAATTTTGTGTTCAAATTAGTAATTCCATTATTATCAATTTTACACACTTCTATTGGGAGCCCTATTCCATATGCTCCAACAGAGATTGCCTCCTCTAATACATCATAAACTACAACAGAAGCCATATCAGAATCAAGGCTTTCATTTTGATATTTTGAAAGCAGGGCAAAAGCAAAAAGCGCCCCACTTCCCATTGCATACGGTCGATTCTCAATTATATCGAATGATCCATTATTCCAGAAGTGAACAATGTGGGGTTTGTTATCCTTATACTCAGCAAAAATAAATTCCCCATCATGTAATTTTAAAAGTGCATCAATATCATGTTGGTACCATTGACTACGCAAATCTAATTGCAATAAACCTTTCATGCATTCTGTAATTAATTGACTAATATCTGTGTGCAAATCATCTAATTGGACATCGTCTTGAAGATTTTCAATATTATTTTCGACTGGCTGGATTAAGGTGTGCGGACCAGCTGCTGCCCACAAACAATTAGATGAAAATTTATTAATTTTTGTGTCTGTGTAACGGGTATATCCTTGTGTTACTTGAGTATCGGAACCAATTATTATACCATCAGTTGCGGGGAATACAACGATAAGTGTCATTTAATTTTGCACGATTAAAAATTGTGTATTTTAAACTTAATATTCTCTCGCAATGGATTTTTTACTCTTCTTCATCCACAAACGCAATTAATATCGATTGATTTGATAATATCAGGAACCCTTCTTGTTCTTGGAATCATTGCCTGCTGAATCGTTCTTTATGCGGTTTTACAAATTAAATTATAATATGAACTCGTGCTGAAGGAAAAATCCCTTCACACGTTATTGTTGTTGCTCGAATATCTCTTGTACATAATTTATCACATCATCGGCACACTCATCTCCAATCGGGGTTATTTCATTAGTTGTATTAGTAAGGGTACCATATGCTCCCCTTTTCATTTTTGCTGCTATACCTCTCATTCTTTCTGACTCATCTGGTAAAATATCATAAATTTCTACGGCGATATCAAGAAAAATTTGGGCATATTGATTTAGGATCTGTTTCTCACCATCAAAACGCCCCTCAACTCTATCAGTCTCTTTTTCAGATTCCCATTCAAAATTAAACCTTAAATATGCTTTTTTTGCCAGTGTTTTTGCAAGTTCAACTTGCTTTTGTTTATCCAATTTTGAAGCACGAAATTCCTTGATTAAGTCATATGCAATATCTTCTAACCCCATATTTTCATTGTTCAATTTTATTGGATAAAAAATGTTTAGAACACGATGTCACTTTACATTACACTATGGGGGGTCGGATTTGTTAGAGAACTCTTGACCGCCCCGTCAGTACCGGACACTCTTCAGTGCCCTCAGTACCAGCAATTGACGACGGCCTCGGTACCAATCCGGTCCCGGGTCCGCTCAATCAGTACCAGCCCGGCCCCGCCCCACCCACGCGACCGATACGAGAGCGGGCGAGCCAGCCCCAACAAAACCCGGCCGGTCCGGCGCATTCATTCCTGCGATCAGAAAATTTTCCGGGCCCCAAACGGGAATCGCACCGGAATTTTCCCGGTAGAAGCGGACGAGCCGTACAATTTTGTCCGCTCCAAAAGTCACCGGCAAAAAATTTCCCGGGCCGCTGAACTCCGGTCGCGCCGGATTTTTTTTAGGCAGGATCGTATGCGGGCAAAAAAATATTTCCCGGATTGAACCGGCCCGGGTGCAAAACTACCCGGTTCCCGGCCCGGGATATCAGGAATGCCACCGTCGGAGACCTCCCTCCCACGAGACCAGGTGGCCCCCGAGAGAATTCTGGTACAACGGAGCCCGCAACGGTGCCGGTTGTACCTCTTTTCCCAAAATCATCAGAATCGGAGGTCATAATTCGCAAAAACGCGGAACCGGACCCGGAACTGGCAGAGATTTGTCGACGGGAATATATGAGGTCATATTTAGCCGCATTTGGATGGCAAAAGTCAGGGCAGGATGATGTTTATGAGGTTGGGGGTCCTGGCCGGAGGCCGGATTTGAGTTTTTGGCACACTCTTTTGTCATGACATCTTTACCGGCGCTGCTCAGTGCCCTCGGTTCCGGCAATTGACGACGGGTCCGGTACCGGACCGGTCCCGGGTCTGTCAATCAAAAGAGAGGACGGGTCCGCACCAACATCCTGCTTGCATGATGCCAAGGAACTGGCGGGCGTAGGTGGAGAGCGATTCGACATCCCACCGCTGCCCTTCGGCGTACAACGTGTCGAACACGAGCGTCGATTTCCCGGAGCCCGAGACCATGGTGATCACCGCGAGCTGGTCATGAGGGATCGTGACGCTGATATTTTTGAGGTTGTGCTGGCGGGCACCTTTGATGATGATATATTCCATGTTCGTGTGCTTAGACAATCAGCTCCGATAGTTAAAGGAGGTATGAAAGTGAAGGTGTGAAGAACGGGTATCGCGGGTTGAGGGGAAATACTCGAATAAGTTAATAATGAAATAGGCAAGGGATTGCCGAAAAATCGCATGAACATATCAATAACTTTATTTCTTATTGTCTTCCATTTGTGTTTCATATGTGTGTGCGGAGACACAAATGATTGAGAAGAAACGGGTCCAGGTTGTCTTTACTCCGGGGCAGTGGGAGCTAATTTCACAGCTTAGAGGGGAATTTGGAGACGGTGATGCTGATATTATCAGGAATATCGTATTAGCTTGGCTCGCTGAAAAATCTCTTATTTCAACTATGGTCAAACAACGTATGGGAATTAACGGAAACCACGAGGAAAGAAAATGAAATCCATCCCCAATCAGAATCAATCATTAGACCGTTTCCTCGGGGATACAATTTCAGAAAAGATCGCACCACCTCTAAACGGAAACAATCATTCGAGTTTTTCCGACCCGGCATTCGCCAGCAATAAGACTCAGCCAATTCATCGCTGGGTTCCGTGGATCGCAGGTTTTTCAAAAGAATTTGTCAACGACTCGATTAAACGGTACATTGATGATACCGGGACTATTCTAGATCCTTTTGCGGGAGTTGGAACAACTCTTGTCGAATCACACATTACCGGTGATGACTCAATTGGTTTTGAGATAAATCCGTACGCCTACTTTGCCTGCAAAACGAAAATTAATAGTCTTCATATCGATGAAGGAAAATTCAATGAGGAGATTGAACGGTTTTCTGCGTTTTATCTGAAAAACCTAAATTCGAAGTATAAGGTTCGCAACAAAGTGCCGGAAGGATTCAAGACAAAGATCGACTTCTACAGCCCGAAGGTCCTTCATAAAGTTTTGATTTTAATGGATTTTATAGAGACTATTGAAGATCAGACTATCGCGGATTTGTTTAAACTGGCTTTCACCTCAACGATGGTGAAGTATTCGAATTATTCATACGAGCCAAGCTTAGGAACCCGGAGAGGATCAGGTAAAACGGATATCGAAGACTATGATGTCAGTGCTGTGACTATTCAGAAACTTCTGGAATTTTTAAAGGATATTGCGTGGATTAAGAAAACTGTATCCAACCAGAGAATTCCGACGTCGAGGATCATTAATGATTCATTTTTCAATTATAAAGATCATCTTTCGAAGAAAACCGTCGATCTCATCATCACGTCACCGCCATATCTGAACAACTATCACTACAATCGGAACACACGACCCCAAATTTTCTGGCTTGGATTCGCAAATGGTCCCGCTGATCTGAAGCCGCTTGAGGAAAACAAATTCGGGAATATTTGGAAGACCTTTATGGGTAGAGAGAAAATTGACCCCATCTTTGATGTCCCCGATATCGATTTGATTGAAAAAGTAGAACAGATTAGAAAAATTAATCCCGAGAAAGGAGTTTATGGCGGAAGCGGCTGGGCAAATTACGCTATGTCGTATTTCAATGACTGCTATAAATTTTCGAAGGGAATTGATTACGCATTGAAAAAAGGCGGGACCGCCCTCGTCGTAATCGGGAACAGCATCCTACAAGGTGTAACGATCCCGACCGACGAATATTTTGCAAAAATCGCGGAAACCGTTGGCCTCGAAACCGTCGAAATTCATATCCCAAGATCAAAACGAATCGGAAACAGCATCATCCAGTCTAACGTCAGGATAACAAAACCGACGAAAGGACACCAGCTGTATGAGGCTATTGTTGAATTAAGAAAATCATAGATTTTTGGAATATTCTGATATCTTATCCTTAATTTCGTCGAGATCTAATTCTTTTCCCGTCAGTTTATCGGCGAAATATCTGCCCGCGTGAAGAGTGTCCCATTCAGATCTCTTTTGAGCATACCTTCCGGACCCCGGGTGATGGATTCCGAAACCTGATACGCACGAATTCCAGAGCGGGGCATATTGACGAATTAAAGCTGCTTCGAGTGGAACGATCAAATCCACTTCATTATCTCGGAGAATCGCAAATCGGCACTTGAAATCTTTGATATCCAAATTTGAAGCGCTATCGACGCTTTTCGTATGCTCTTCAAGTCTTTTGAACAGCGTTTGCTCAACAGATGTTTTCGTTCTCGCAGTCCTGGATCCTTTCGGAACCGCTTTCCCAACGTAAATTGGAAAATACTCTGTCAGGGATTTTGCTTTTTTATTGATATTCGCGATCGGACGATACTCTTTGAAGGTCCCAAAATAATATAAAGCATAGACGCCAGCATCACTGAATGGTTCAATGAGTGGTAAATCAATCATCTGTCTTGTTGTGAAAAACTCAATAGCCTGCTGAATAACGCTTGTTTGCAAAATATTGGGAAGGACGTACTCCTTATAATCAAGCATAATATTCTTAGAATTTATTGTTCTTAATTAGATTTCTATATCACATTGTTAGAGAATCAAATTAAAGAAAAATCTTCAACTCGCTTCAACTTCTTTCGAACCATCCGCTCATCAATGCCTTAAGTTCCGGCTCCTGACGACGGCCCCCTCCCATCCGGTTCCGGGTCCGCCCAATCAGTACAAGCCCGGCCCCGCCCCACACGCAACCGACCTGTCCGGTACCTGCGCCTATCAGTGCCCCCGGTTCCGGAGAAGTGACGATGGGTCCGGTACCGATCCGGTTCCGGGTCCGTCAATCAAAGAGATCCTGTAAAAGGAATTTGGACATTTCACTTTTTAAATAAAATCAGTGATTGCATTTATCTTGTGATACAGTGAATAAAAATGCAATCGATTCGGAGGGGTTGTTCTTTCCATGGATGACGCAGAAAAATCACGCAAAAAACTAGAGTGGCTCAATTCTAAATGGACGCAACCAAGAATTTGTCCGATTTGTAATAGCACTTCTTGGAGTGTTGACCAATACTCCGCAGCAGTTCCTCTTTGGCAAGCCTCTACTCTTACCCTAAGTCCAATTTATCCGCTTACGTCGATCCATTGCAACGTGTGTGGTTACACGATGTTTTTTAACGACGTGATTATGGGGTTATCGGAACCTGCAAATATCGAACCCAAAAAAGAAGGATCTGAACCGAAAAAGGAGGAGGCAAAATGAACGCAACTCCACCAACATTGCAATATTCGATGGAATCATCAGTTGCTATGCCAAATCCGGAAAGTGAACAGCGTTTCGGGATAAGAGTTGTAGATTGGAAAAGAATCAGACGGGACGCGGTTCAATTTACTGAACCCCCTTCAACAATGTCAAGAATTTCGGATGCATGTTTTTCAGTTAGTGTAACTGCCATTTTCACTTTTATTGGTTTATTAGGACAACAAAATTTGTCTTCTTGGATTTTACCGACAATTGTCGTTGCAGCAATTTTATTTTTCCTCTTTGGCGCCCTCCTTTTATATTTCCATAATAAAGAAATTGAAGGTAAAAAACGTAATGTTAAGATTTTTCAAAATGATATGGATGAAATTGAAAAAATGTTTGCCATTTGTTAACCACATTATTTACCATACAGCATAAGGATAAGTCAATCAAGTACGACGGGTCCGGTACCAATACGGTCCCGGGTCCGCTCATTCAGAGAGCCCCGGCCCACACCCCGCACGCGACCGTTACCGGAGCAATTGCGGCCATCCTCCGTAGAACCCGGCCCGGCAATTCAGCGGATTATTTTCCGGCAGCCGGAAAATTTCCCGGGACTCTAGATGCGATTGCTCCGGGTTTTTTCCGGCCGGAACCGGTACGAGCCGGAAACATTTTTGCCCGGGTTCCGGTTGTAGCAGAAAATTTCCCGGGCCAAAACTCGCTCGCGCCGGTTTACACCAAAGCAACAACCAGGGAACGTTGAAGATGTGGTGTGATATAAAAAAACCCTTATCCACAACAGTCACTAAAAAGGATTTATTCCCGTTTTTACACATCTTAGTAAAAAGAGGTTGTACATTGGACATCCCACGTATCTTCAACATCACCGAAAGTGCTCACCGCATCCATAACCCGTTCACACCAGAAAATCTCGCCACTCTCGGTGCAGCATTGCGCCTGGAATCGGGGACTCGTGTGCTCGACCTCGGCAGCGGTTCGGGCGAGATGCTGTGCACCTGGGCACGCGATTACGGAATTATCGGCATCGGCATCGACATGAGCCAGTTGTTCACCGAACAAGCGAAACTCCGGGCTGAAGAACTCGGAG
>JAURZP010000223.1 GCA_030653335.1 Methanoregula sp.
ATACAAAAAAAGGCGGACCTGTTTGAATCACAATATAATAATATAAAAAAGGAATTCAAGGATTTTATTGAGACCAGCCGGAAAAATGAAGAGATTAAAAAAAAGGAACTCAAAACGGACTCTGCAAAAAAAATGCTCTCCGTAGCTGATTCTCTGAGCCGGATGTCTTTGACGGACGAGAATTGTTCCTGCGAGATTGTCAAAAATTATGGTGACAATTTACAGAAAAATATTGATGTGATTTACCAGCAACTCCTTTTGTCATCCGGTCTTACCCCGGTTGATCCGGCACCGGGCGACACCTTTGATGATACACGGCATATGGCAGTCGGGCTTGAATATGGGAGTCGATATCCTGAAGACACCGTTTTTAAGGTGATACGAAAAGGGTACTTAAGCGAAAATATGGTGATACGACCGGCAGAAGTGATCATCTCCAAACGCCCTTATAAGCCGATAAAAGTTAAAAAAACCGGGATTTGGAACAATTTCACCCGCTGGTTATCCCCTTCAAAGCGCAGGTTTGCAATAATTGACCAGCAGATGGATGAACTCAGACAAGCCCAGAGCCAGAAAAACCTCATACTTCAGCAGGAGATGGAAGGGTTACAGGAGTTTATCGCCCAGTCTGGTGCAGAACGACAAAAGATGGATGAACTCTGCCAGCTTCAGGGTGAAAAGATCGAGCAGTTGGAACACGAGATCGAATCTTTACACGATCTTTTAACAGAAGCAGATGCAGGCGATCAAAAAACCGGTACATTCGAACAGGTGCTGAACGAAAAAACAGGAGAGCTTGAGCGGGAAATAATCGCACTTAAAAATCGTGTAATGCATGAAATTGGAGATAAACAGAAAATTCGTGAGATTGAACATCTCTGTTATGAAATGATGAATCAGTTCGAACAGAAATTCTCCGCACCTGTCACAAAAACTTCTCCCATGGGGGAAGATAACCCGAACAAGGAACCTGCTCTGCGAAAAGAACTTGCGGGAACCTATGAAGAAATTCCGGTTCGGAATCATAAAATAATCAAACTCTGGTCAGAAGATCAAAAAACCGTAGATGACAAACCCATTCGGGACAAAGTTGCCCGCAAAGACCAGACGGATGAAGACGATGAATCAGTTTTCTACAACGATACGACTGAGGATCAAAAAACGGATGATGAACAGTATCTCTACGAAGATGCAAGTGAAGATCAAAAAACGGATGATGAACCAGTAATGAATAATAATACCAATGATGATTATAAAAAATACTGATGAGACTTGTTGTGACCGTTGCCACAAAAATGGGAATGCCGTCTGTGTTTTTCGTGCAAGACAGATATTATGAACGATAGTAAAAGGAATGGTTTTAAGGGAAATTTGTGAGATCCATGATGAATCGAAATATCCTGGGAATTGACTTTGGGACTACAAACTCAAAGATGGCATATATGCTGCTGGACGAGCCGGAGATCATCGTAAACATCGAAGGAAAGACGATCACACCTTCTATTGTCCACTTTAAAAATGAGGATGAGTATGTTGTCGGTGAACCCGCCAAGCGCACGATGATTATGCATCCCGATAAAGTTGTCAGTTCAATCAAACGGGAGATGGGAACAGACTATAAGAAGCAGATCGGGCGGTTCAAATTCCCGCCGGAATACATCGGCGCATTAATCATTAAAAAATTAGTTGACGATGCAGAAACCCGGCTTGGGAAAAAATTTATTGATGTGGTAGTATCTGTTCCTGCCAACTACACTGACAGCCAGAGGCAATCGATCCGGGATGCCGCAGAGATGGCCGGTGTAAATGTCTTAAGGCTGATCAATGAACCAACTGCTGCTGCGCTCGCGTATGGCATACGTGAAGACCGGGACAGAAAAGTTCTGGTGTATGATTTCGGAGGCGGGACTTTTGATGTATCCATACTGTCGGTCTCATCGGGATTTTTTGATGTGGATGCGAGCACAGGTGAGCACCGGCTTGGTGGCGATGATATCGATGCCCGTATTGTCGAACATGTAACAAAAAAATTACACCAGCAGCTTGGAGTGGACGTAAAAAAAGATCTGGCGCTTCAGGCCACGATAAAAGAGGCTTCTGAAGAGGCAAAGATCGCACTCTCTACCGCTGAAAGCACGACAATTAACATACCTTTTGTTGTTAAAGGCAAACCCCCGTTTAGCATGGTATTGACACAAAAATCGCTCAATACGATGATAAGTGACTTAATCAAACGCACAAAAATTCCCATAGATCAGGCACTAGCAGACGCGTCCCTTGAAAAAAGTGAGATCGATGATATTTTACTTGTCGGTGGTACAACGTTAATCCCCGCTGTCCGGACATTTGTTAAAGAGTATTTCGGAAAGGAACCCATGAGTGGTGACCCGTATACCGCAGTTGCTCTTGGCGCTGCCATTGCAGGTACTGAATACATACAGGAAAAATCACGGGCTGCAAAAAATATCGAGATCAGTGATGTAGTATCCTGTTCACTGGGTGTGAGGGTGGCAGATGGAACGCTCTCAAAAATTATTGACCGGAATACAAAGATCCCGATTGCCCGGACACGTGTTTATACAAATGCCGGCGATTTTAGTGAAGAAGTGATCATACCGGTCTTCCAGGGGGAAGAAGAGGTAGCGGATGAAAATGAATTCCTTGGGGATTTCTGGATATCCATTGAACCCATGCCTGCATGTCAGAACCAGATTGAAGTGACATTTGAAGTTGGCGCAGAATTTGGCATATTAAATATCAATGCGATAGATACAATTTCTGGCAACAAGCGTACAGTAAAAATGGAGTCCCGGAGCAGGCTCTCAAAGAAAGAAAAAAATAAATGGATGAAAAAAATCATTGGTGTCGAGAGTGTACATGTTGATATAACAAATAAACCGGGTAAAGTGACTTTGGACATGTTTTTAAATCCCCATGGAACCGTATCAGATCTCAAAAGAGAACTGCTGGAGAAGGGGGTAATCGGGGAAAATGAAACCATTGTCTTTGATGATATTGAACCGGATGATTCAGAGAGAATTGACGGTCTCAACATCAAAGATGACAGCGTGATTGAGATCAGGCGAACCGATGAGCAGAAAAAATAAGTTAAGTGAAAGGGGTGTCAAACCGGAGGCAACTCCACAATTACCCATACAGGATGATCCCTACTGGAAGGTTTCTCCGGTTTTTATGGATATACACCGGATCGGCAGGTATATTGAACGATTCGAGAGTATTGGGGATGAGTATCCCCAATGGTTAGATGACATTCTGGAAGGGTATCCAACCTATTATTGTGTGCTTGGCGTTCACCGGGGAGCAACAGCAGATGCGATAGCGTCTGCGTTTGCGATAAGGATGGATTTTCCTTACTATCCCCAAGAGTTACTTTTTGAGGCTTTGGTTGTAATGAACACACCGGAGTTACAGGCTAAGTATGACGAGTTCCTTTCCTTATTTGAACAATATACAAAATGTTTACCTCCGTTTGAAAAAAGGGAACTGATCCAAAAACACACAGATGAGATCAACCGTACAAAAAAAATGGATCGTTTTGTGCAGATCCATGAGAAATACGGTGACTATTGCAGCCTGTATTTTGAAGGGATGCCCGATCTCTACGAGTATGCCGGACTTGCAAAGAACTCTGATATTGAAACAATAAAACGGGATTGTCCAAATGACTCAGAGTTACTAAAAAAGATCTACTCCATACTCACTACCCCCGGCTCACGGCAGGAATACGATGCCCTGATGGCTTTTCTTACAGAGAACGGAAATCCTGACGGTATCGAGAACCGGAAAAATAAAAAGAAACTCTGGAAAGAATTTGACCGCGAGATGATAGAGAAAATCATTCTGTTATCTCTTACTGAACCTGTTGTAATAGACAGATATTTTACGAGATTTGATAAGATATTAAATGAAAATCAGGACTGGCGAGAGTATATTCCTCCTTCAAAAGAGTCGTTTTTTTCAATCCTCGGTCTGGATGCAGGGGCTTTTCCTGCTGATAAGAAAGAGATTGAAGCTCTTATCCGCGATAAATACCGGCAGCTTGAGCGGACTCCCCGCGTGAACCTGGCGTATAGTGTCCTCAAGAACCAGTTACTGAGGGATGATTACCTGTGGATTTTTGAGAATCATTCCCTCCTAAAAATACTAGCCACCCTGTTCCATGTAGAAAGGGTCCATAAAACTGTTCCAAAGGGACCCATACCCCATAACCCGATAGAAAAAATATTCAGTGATCCATTGAGTAAAATGTCTGGAGGACGAAAATAAAAGCCCCGTTTTTATTAAAAAAAATGGGGCGTTATGCACTAACCTGCCGTAAGGAAAATTAAAAATTCTGCCGGCAGGATCAATAAACTGCCCCCCGGTATTTCTCATACGGATATACCCTGAAAATTGTGTGATTTTTTTTAATTCCTTTGCATTTTCTCTTTTACCGATGACAGATGGTATCCGAGTCGGCGACTTTAAGAATCATTCAATCAGTACGTTTTCCGGCCACATTGTGGGCAGAATTTTGCATTGGGGGCGAGTGGAGTGCTGCAACTGCCACACACCATGGAATTTTTTGCACCGCAGGTTGTACAGAACTTCGCACCCGGCTTTGCTGTGGTCTTGCATAAGAGGCACATATACTGCGGGGGCTGTGGTGGGGGTTCCTTTACCGGCTCTTTTTCCGGTTCAGCCGGACGCTCCTGAACATTTTTTATCGTAGATGAAGTAATGACACTGTCACTGATACTGATACCTTTGTCCGCCCCGCCAACTCCCTCATTCTTAATATTGGATTTTGTGACAACGGAATCTTTTACCGTTGTGCCACCTCCACCTGAAGATTCGATTGTAGAACCGGTAACCACAGCATCTTTGATAATATTTCCCGTGCCGAGATTGATGGCTGCATCATCACCGGTATTGATATTGTAGATGATCTGCTGAGGTTCTGCTGCGTCTTTTGTGGCGGGGAGGCTTGAAAACCAGTCAAGGTCAACGCCGGCACTGGAAATCGCATCCCCGATCTTTTTTGTGTTCTCGTTCCATTGTTTCTTTAAGTAACTGCGTATGGTATCCCGGATTCCTGCATCTCCAAGGATCTCATCCATATGCTGTTTCATGGACACGGCATATTCCCTGAGCAGTGTTAAGGTTTTTTCATCTTTGGACCGGATCTTTTTTGCAATCTCGCTTTTTGTTAAAATCCTGAAATAACTGAATTTCTCAATGGTCTCGTAGGCTTCGATCTCCCGTGCACTGAAATATGCAGATCCTTCGAACGGTTCGTTGTTCTGCCGGAATGCTAAAGCAAGGAGCAGGAGTGAAGCATCAAAACGGGCTGAAAAAACAATATTTAAATCTTTGAGAAATGTTCCACACTCCCCTTTTTTGTATCGTCCGGCATTGGCTTTTATCTCATCCCAGAGTTGCTGGCGCTTCTCAAATGTTTCATTACGAATCGAAAGCCCCGTGTCAAGGACACTTTTTGATGGTTTTAAGAGATTGTCAATACATTCGCGATTCCCTTCTTTGAACATAGCTGCGCAGTCCGATCTGTTTTTTTATTATATTGGATGTATTGGGTTATACCGATGAAGATACTATTGGAGTTCCTGAATAAAGGTTCTTTGGCACGGTGTCCTGTCCGGTTTTAATAAAAAATGCCACTGCCATTTCCATGTGTTTTTCTGGCGTGTGAGCCATAAAAAATCTGTTTTTTCTTACGGATGCCTGCATGTCTGAAAAATTCGTACATTACTCCGGATACCGTGCCTGCAATTAAAAGTGATGTTCAGGGCTAAAGTGCTGCCCGGATCACGATAATTGTGGTATTATCCCGTTTTACCTTTATGGCACGGTCTATCAGGGTTGTGCATATCCGGTTCACATCTGTCTCTTTTAATTCAGAGAAAATTTCCTCATCGGTGAGTGCATCGGTGAGCCCGTCAGTGCAGATAAGGAGGGTGTTTTTCTCAATACGGAAATCTCTCATATCCGGGTTTACAGGGATTTCACTGACAACACGGGACACAACATTTTTGTCCGGATGGAGGCGTGCCTCATCCTGTGTTATTAGGCCCCTGCGGAACAGTTCCTGCACTAACGAATGATCTAGGGTTATCTGGACGAGTTTTTCATCTCCAATATACGCCCGGCTGTCCCCGATATATGCGATCACACCCTCATTTGCATCATTGATGAGAGCAGCAACAAGCGTTGTTGCCATTCTTTTATGGTCCGGGTTTTGCGAACAGTGGTTATCGATGGCCTTTGATGCGGCTAAAAATCCCTGTGTTAAGATATCTTTCATCTGTGCAGGGGAGCAGGTCATGTCCATTGAGGCAAGGGTGCGGATCGTGTCCATCAGGGTGGTGACAGATATCCGGCTTGCAATTTCTCCGGC
>JAURZP010000231.1 GCA_030653335.1 Methanoregula sp.
AATTCGAGGGAATTAGAAAACACACCGTGCTCGACTGTTTTTATCCTCACGCCCCGATTGTCCTCTACGACCGGGAGCCCGGCCGGGACGATGACGAGTACGAGACGGAATTCCAGGTAGCGGCGGTGCAGCCATGGGCCGGTGAGGTGGCGTTTGGCCGGATAGTGGAGTGGGCGAGCTCCGGACATGCGCTTACCGGTGTTTTTTATGAGAGTGAGCGGTACCTCTACGCCCCAACTATTATTTTCCGGAGATTTTCGGAACCCACACCCGTCGCCACCACGTTCAGTTGCAGTCGCACGCCGGATAGGAGCGGAATGGGGTGGACGACCGGGTTGATCGATTCAGGGTGAAAGGTGCCCGGATGGACGAGGCGATCATCAGGCAGATCAATGGTGAGAACGCTATTATGATGCGTAAAAGTCCTACGAAAAAAATAGTATAGAAAAAGATTCCGGAAATCGTGAAAAAGGTGTCCAGAATGTCCGGACCCAAGGCACGAGAGCGGATGGGGAGATTAATGGGGCGATGAAGAACAAATATCCAGCCTCTTTATCTCATGTAAAAAAATTCTGGAAAATGAAAATTGGATAGGAATTGATGCACCTACCAATTTCCTTATGCCTCATGAAGACAAATCTATTGAGAACATCATAGGAAAGCCTATATAATTTCACGATAGCAATACGTGATTAGAGTTATTTCGCAGGTTTATAGTCAATGACTGAAGCTATTGAAAAAAATGAATTGAATTTACCGAAACTCAAGCAGGTTCTTCATTATATTATCCACAACTGCGGTTGTGCGCCGAATGTTGGAAAGACCGTCCTTTGGAAAATCCTCTACTTCTCTGATTTCGATTACTACGAGCTCTTTGAAGAATTTCTGACGGGTGAAACGTATTACAAATTGCCTCACGGGCCGGCCCCGGGCGATTTTGATACTGCCATCACGGAACTCACCCTAGAGGGAAAAATTGAGGCTGTGGATTCCAGATACGGAAAATACGATCAGAAGCGATTCTTATCCTGCGACAAGCCGGATGTGAGCCTCCTGAGTGCAACGGAACTACAGCATATTGAGAATACCATCAGCAAATATTCCCACATGAATGCATCGCAGGTCAGCGCAATATCCCATGCGGACCTGCCTTATATTGCAACAACTGATAACTCCCCAATAC
>JAURZP010000263.1 GCA_030653335.1 Methanoregula sp.
ATGTCGCAGTAACTCCATCCGTCCGGGTTCGTTAACGACCCGGATTATCCGGTTTTTTCCTTTGCGAACAGACACGCGGCACGAGCCGGGTCGAAATCCGGTTTTGCGGGCAGTTTTTGCGTGAAATGCTGATTGTTGGAGTGGGGGTGCCGCACTTTCATGGAATTATTGCATTGTGAAAAAAGTGGGGAAAAAAGAAATGGAATCTGTTTTTTTCTTATTTTTTTAAAATGCTTTTTTTAGATCCCTTGTAATCCGCATTATAGCAGCAGCTCCGTGATTATGTCTGCAGACAACGGGACACCCAACAATACATCCCTTAAAGCAAATATTCCGGCGAATCCGGTATAACAACAGAAACTTACAAAAAAAAGAGAAATAATAAACCGTAAAAACACTTAGAAGCGGGGCTTCCGGTGTTTCGGGAGGCAGTCTCTGCAATAGACGGGTCTTCCCTCAGTTGGCTTGAACGGTACTTCGCATTCCTTTCCACAGTCTGAACAGACTACTTTTGTCATTTCACGGGGACCGAAGTCACGGGGACCGCGGTTTCCACCAAAATTTGATGATCCATACATAATGATTACTCAAACAGTCCTTTTATAAACTGTATTATGATATTGGCCTCTGGAGTATAAGTGTTTTGCATGGGGACGATAAAATCGCAGTGAAGGGACGCTGGATTACAGCAGATCTGGTGTCCGCCGGTACATCCCCCCTGCTACAACATCCACAAACCGCGCCCATTCACCGGCTCACCGATTCGGATATAGATGTAGTTTATCAATAAGCCATATTCATAAAAAAAGTGGATGGCGGGCATTTTTTTTCAGATACCTGCCGACGTCTTTAAATTAAAACGTTCACAAGTTTACACATCTTATTGTTACCGGCCAAAAAAATAAAATTATGATTCTGTAATCCGCCAGTCCCCATCCGGAACATGGATCTCAAACCGTGCTCCATTCCCCCGTTCACCAGTCTCTTGTATGGTAATACCGGTTATCGAGAGGATCTCACGGCTTAAAAAGAGTCCGAGACCTGAGCCTTTGCCATATCCTTTCCTGAATATGTTCTCCTTTTCTCTTGATTCAATCCCCATCCCGTTATCCTCACAAAAAATCACCAGATCGGTGCCGGACAACTGATAAGAGAATGTGATCCGGGTCAGGTGCTCACCGTGCCGGAGGGCATTATGGATGAGGTTATAAAACACTTTGCTGATCATGGCATCGGCAAATACTTCCACACCCTTGCAATTGACAGATACGTTCACTTCCGGTGAATACAGCGGGTCTGCTGCATTCCTGATGAGGGAAGTGATGGGATACCATGCCGGTGCCTGTGCACCGATCTCCTGGTAATCTTTAGTAAACGCGATCTGGTCCTGGATAGCCATTGATGTCCGTTCAAGCTGAAGAAGGGATTCTATGAGCTGGGGCTCCTTTGCCAGATCCTTTGCCAGATCGAGCTCCGCGAGCAGGGCAAAGACCCGGTTCGAGATGTCATGCCTTGTAATCTGCGAGAGCAGGGAAAGTTTCTGGTTTGCCGTTTCAAGGGCGGCTTCCACTTTGCGGCGTTTTTTAATATCTTCGGTCAATTCCTGATTGACTTTTAAGATCTCTGAGGTCCTATCCGCGATACGGACTTCAAGAGTGTGAGTAAATTCTAAAAGACTCTCCTGTGCTTTGCGCCGCTCAATCACTTCTGCTTCCAGTGTTGTGTAATTGGCCCGGATCTCATAGACCAAAAGTGAAACGATTGCGATCATCAGGATAAAGACCGCCCGATCCGGCAGATCAGAAGGATCCTGCCTGAGTGTAACTGAGATCAGGCTGCTTGCCAGTATAGCGCCTGTGATCAGCCATGCGGTGATGAACGGGGCATAGCGACCGGTGAGCCACACTGACAACAAGAGCGGCACAAGGTAGAGGATCCAAAGGACAAATCCAAGAGGAAGAAATACATCGACAATGATGATCCCTAAGCAGAGAAAGATCATCGCGAGCTGAATGAGTGTGTCCCGTTCTTTAAGATTTTTTCCAGTACCTATCACTTCAACCCCGTACTGACCTTAACGTTTAGAGAGGATGGAACGCTTTACAATAAGTACCTTCCCCGTTGCTTTTTGTTTTAAAAAAATGAGCGAATCCCAGACAGGATCAGGGGTTTTAACAGTGGGATCATCGCAGGATTGAGCAGGAGATTTTTAATAAGTTTTCCTGGCCGGTCCATATCGCCATGCTCAACAATGGCTGCGAGTATAGAAGGTTCTTTGATTGCCTGAACTATCATCTCCAGTTCTTCTTTATGCAGTTTCTGGCGCACACCAAAGAGCCGGAACCCGAGATCCAGTTCCCGTCCAAAATCTGCCTGCCACCGCTGCTCGTATTCTGCAAGTGCCTTATCATCAAATGTTCCCCGCTCACAACACTTAATCGCAGTTAACGCTGCGTGCCGTCCAGAACGTATACCGGTATATACTCCCCCGCCGCTCGTAGGCTTTGCAAATCCTGCAGCATCCCCGACAAACAGGGTCTTGTGTCCATAGGTTCTTGGCATCAGCCCAAGCGGGAGAGTTCCGGTGACAAGATGAGTAGTAGAAGTTTGAAACGTTTTCATGAGCGTATCGAATTGTTCCTTAACCAGCGTCTGTCCACAGAGACCCACCCGTATGCGTCCAGGGGCGGTTGGAATCGACCATGCAAAAAATTCCGGGGATGCATCCGGGTAGATCTCTACAAACCTTGGATCGCAGTCATGCAGTATATCTGCCTGTATGCCGGAAAGGTACACCTTTGCCCGCTCCATTCCGAAATGCCTGGCGATGGTACTTCTCGGACCGTCAGCTGCGATCAGGATCTTAAATGTATGCTTCTCATGCCCGTATGCTCCCCGCGTAAGGACGGTGTTTCCCTTTACGCGATACACACTTGTTTTTAACCGGTAGTCTGCCCCTGCATCTGCTGCGGCTTTTGCCATCTCCCGGTCAACGGACGCCCGATCCACCACAACTGCTTTTTGGACCTTTGCATCAATGAGGCACTCGCTGCCACTGCTGGTGATTACACGGGCACCCGAAACCCGGTTCAGCACCGTTCTGTCTGTGATCCGGCACTCCGCAAACGCTGCATTCGATAAAAGCCCGGCACACTGAACCGGGTAGCCGATCGTGCCATGCTCTTCAATACAAAGCGTTGAGAGCCCTTGTGCTGCGCAGGTTTGTGCCGCTGCACTTCCGGCTGGGCCGGCTCCGACAATAATGACATCGTGAGGCATAAGGGATCGTAACCGTTTAAAAAAAACGTAAAATAATGAGGATGAAGTTATTTATCGTCTGGTCTTTTACTGGTAAGTTTTTTGGGGGGGTGCACTTCATAGGATTCACGGATCTCATCTTTGACGTGCCAGCCAAGCAGGATCGAAAAAAGACCAAAAACAAGGGCAAATGAACCGAGCACGGTCAGGATAATATTTTTCGAAACAATCGGAAAATACCAGATTAATACTCCAAGCAGCGCTCCTCCGGCAATAAACATTCCCGGAATAAGGATATATTTTGTTTTAGTATGAGTGAGAGCAAGGGTGATATCAAAGAAACCCGAATACACAGCAATGCCAGCAATGAGCAGGAGAAAGATGATTGCAACAACAAAAGGTGCAAAAAAAGAGAACGCACCTACAACCACGAGAACCGCAGACAGGATGAACCAGAACAATGAATCGCCACTTCTCGCTGTGATAGCGAGCAGCAGGAAACCGATGATTCCTACTGCGACCAACACCCAGAACAGAGCATAAAAGGTGGTAAGGGTGATATCCGGAGCCAGGAGCGCCAGAAGCCCAAAGGCAATACCGATCAAACCCTGAATAAGGCATGACATTTTCGCATCCATATTTTTTTCACCAGAACAAGGAACTGATGTGTTCCAAACTCATATTTTTTATATAGGCGTTTCGACTACAAAATCTATCCTGTCAATTGCAAAGTTTAAAAAAACCTGTTCTCACTCGTGAAAGAAATCAAAAAACCTGATACCAAAGATTTTTTCGATTACGTACAGGATACCAAAGAACAAGACGGCATACAGGACAAAACTGACAACGAACCTTATCCATCCGTTTAACCCTGAAGCAGTAATAATTAAGTTTGACAAGGTATCAGCAATAAGAATTGAACTGAGAATGCCTATAAAAAAAAACGCCCATTTCCTGACAGATGACATATCCATGATTATGTATTGGATGCGGGAGTATTAAAAGATAAAAAATACGTCATTCCTTTGAGAAAATTCCACCGTGTTTATTATCATTTACAGATAATCCAACAGACATGATCGTGAATACACGCATCCTTATCTGCATTCTGCTCATTGCTGCATTCCTGTTTACCGCAGGATGTACAAAAGGGAAAACAGACAGCAGTGCGATCCTCTCTCCTTCACTTGTCACACCCTCAACCACATCCATACCCACCTCAGTGGTCAGAGCAACAACCAGAGAGGAACTCGTTGCTTTTATCAGGAACGCTGTTGCGTACGCACATGCCAATGAGAAAGAGAAGGTTCTTTTAGAATTTTCCAAAAAAAACGGATCGTTTGTCCAAGGGGAACTCTATATCTATGCCTATAATTTCAATGGCACAACAATTGCCCACCCGGTCAATCCGGAAAAGATTGGAATTAACCGTCTCTATGAGAAGGATGCGTATAACAATCTCTTTATTAAAGATCTCCGGTATGCAGCATACAACGGGACCGGATTTTCCGAATATTATTACATCAATCCCCTGCACAACAATGCTGTAGAGAAAAAACTCGGGTATGTGGAGAAGGTGGATGATCACTGGTGGCTGGGCTCTGGGATCTACGAGGCTCCGGTAAATCCTGATATCCAGTCCGATACCGGTGCACCGGTTACACCTGAAGAGGTCAAAGCGTTTGTTGAGAGTGCAGCAATATATGCACAACAGAGTGGAAAAACCGCAGCACTTGCTGCATTCAATGATCCAAAAGGACCGTTTGTAAAAGGAAGTGTGTATGTCTATGCACTGGATTATAACGGCATCACTCTTGCCCTTCCTTTTCAGCAGGATCTGGTTTATCAGGATTTTTCCATGTTGAGCGATGCTACTGGACAAAAGTTTGTAAAAACCGAGATCACCCTTGCGAAAAACGGAGGCGGCTTTTTACTATTCCAGTACCCGAATCCGGCGCACGGCAATGCCATCGAACCCAAGCTGAGTTATGTGAAACCTGTGGATGATACCTACTGGATAGGAGCCGGTACCTACATTTCAGGGAACAGTGAAAAAGATGCCCGTGTAAAAACCTTTGTCGAGTCAGCAAAGGCATATGCACAGAAGCATGGAAAAGAGCAGGCACTGGTTGCCTTCAACCGGTCGTATGGAGATTTCATTAAAAACGATCTCTATATCTTTGCCGACGATTACAATGCAACTGTCCTTGCCTGGCCGTATCGTCCCGATCAGATTGGGGTAAACCGGATCAATGCCACAGATCTTCTCGGTAACGAGTACATGAAAGAGATGGTGGCAATAGCAAAGCGGGGCAACGGCACCGTGC
>JAURZP010000240.1 GCA_030653335.1 Methanoregula sp.
TGTGCAATAGAAGAGAATATATTTATTAATTTTATAACGATACTCATTAATATGGGAACTTTTGAATTTAATCCCGAAACCCATTTTGATTACGATTATTTTAACACCCGGACGAAAGACACCAACATGTTCGACTATGAGAAAAAGCGTCGGGAATACGACACTGTAGTTCCAGGACTGATTAAAGCTTTTTCCCCGGAAAGCGTGTTGGATGTAATGTGTGGTAGAGGAGAACTAGTAGTCCCCGACAATTAAATATATAAATGTTATCCGGAAGTACTTTATCTAAGTACGATCTATAAAAATTGATGAAGAGTCGTTATGAGGTAAAACTAACGGAGGATGAGCGGGAAATCCTAACTGGGATAGTGAAACGAGGGAAAGGTCCGGCGTATCGGATAAAACATGCACATATCCTTCTGCATGCCGATGCAGGGAAAGAAGAGTCCGAAAAGAGAGATGATGAAATTGCTGGATTATTACATTGCCACAGTCAGACGGTATTCAATATCAGAAAGAAGTATTGTGAAAAAGGATTAACAGCAGTACTTGAGAGAAAACAACGTGAATCCCCTCCAATACCCAGAAAACTGGATGGAGATAAAGAAGCCCGCCTTATTACTATAGCATGCAGTCAACCTCCAGAAGGGTATGCCCGTTGGACTCTTGATCTTCTCGCCGATAAAATGGTTGAGTTAAAAATAGTCGATGCGATTTCAGGAAAAACACTTGGTCGCGTTTTAAAAAAACGAGTTAAAACCTCACCAGCGGCAATGCTGGGTTATTCCCCCGCAGCAAAACGCTGAATTTGTTGCTCATATGGAGGATATCCTGGATCTCTATCACAGACCTTATGATCCAGAAATTCCTCTGATTTGTATGGATGAAAAACCGGTCCAGTTACTCGGAGACTCCCGAGAATCTTTGCCAGCAACTCCTCAGTATCCTCCTCGATATGATTATGAATATACAAGAAATGGAACTGCTTCGATATTCCTCTTCAATGAACCTCTGATCGGATGGAGAAAAGTCAATCCCCGGAAGCAAAGAACAAAAGTAGACTGGGCTCACGAAGTCAGGGAGTTATTGGAGACTGATTACCCGGACGCCAGAAAAATAATTCTCGTTTGTGATAACCTGAATACTCACACTATCGGAGCATTTTATGCTGCGTTTCCCCCAGAGGAAGCTTCAAAACTTGTCAAACGTCTGGAGATCCATCATACTCCTAAACATGGGAGCTGGCTCAACATCGCTGAAATCGAATTGAGCGCTTTATCACGACAATGTCTTGATCGAAGATTGGATAATCTGGCTTTGCTTGTGAAGGAAA
>JAURZP010000243.1 GCA_030653335.1 Methanoregula sp.
CTATAGTATTTAATCTTTTGGGTGCCCCATTACAATTTAATTTGAGAGAACAATGCAAGAATTATAGATTGAAGTCAACCGCATATCGCGAAACAATTTTGGAAAATTATTGAATCGCATCTAAAACGTGAATTGATACAATTATTCGTTAGAACGTACCCAAAACGAATTTGGATGCACTCCTAAAAAAAGTCATGTTTTAAAGGAAAAAATAATATCTTCCCTCAAAATTGCGAAAGAAAACAACGTAGATATCATAACTTTCCCGGAATTATGTTTAGAAAAAGAATGGATTGCAGAATTGTTGCCTTTTTCGGAAAAAATGATTATTGTTGGAGGGAGTTATTACGATAATTCTTCAAACATATGCCCAATTCTGATTAAAGGAAGATTAATCAAACCAGAATATTCGAAAATTTTTCCATCATTATTCGAAGGAATAGAAACACCTAAAGGGAAAATGAAATCGGGGAAATTTGTATTTCTTTATGAGACCTCAATTGGGACTTTTTCTGTTTTAACTTGTTTTGACTTCCCAAATATAATTTATTCACTGACCTCGGAAAAAATTGATTTTGTAATAAATCCTTGTTACGACCCCCAAATTAGTCGCTTCCAAAAAGATGCAGATAGCGTTTGCAGAAATAATGAAATCACCATTATTCATGTAAACCGGACTAATAATTCTAAAGATAAATTCGGAAAATCTGGTATTATTACAAAAGAACATCATGACATCATCGCACGTAATATGAGCGACGGATATAGAGAGAAAAGTGATCCTGATTATCTGATTGCAAAATTAAACAGTGAAGAAATCCTTATCGCCGATATTAATCTGGAAAGTAAAGGGCCAACAGTCGGTGTTCCACTTGAATATCACGGAAGGTCTTCAATAAATAAGATCTATCGTTATGATCAATGTTGGATAGCGTTGTAACACGAAATCACTGCCTCACCCGCTGTGATAAGACGATTGCCGCTGCCCGTGCGAATGTCGGGGCGGCGAAGGCGCTGAAGATGAAGATGATCAATGAGATGTTGGGATCAACAAAAAATTAAAAATTATTGAGAGGCATCCGACTCAATAATCGGTTCAACCATTTTTATGTGAGGTTTCATAACAAGATACAGAGTATCATATTGCGTTAATATGGTGAGGATATCACGATTTTCTCGAATCATATATGTCCTGTTATAAATTTCCCCTGACGTCAGGTAGAGATTAACAGGAATTCTCGGAAGCGATCCTATCTGACTCTGAAAAATTGCGTACCGGATTACCATCAATTCAAGGAGGATAATGGTGAGGATGTTGTATTCTCCTGAAATCCCAAATATTGCGAGAATTATTGTGAGGAGCAATGCTACAATTATCCAAACATAATTCGCGCTCAGAAAGCCATAAAAAATAAGATTAGATAGGAATTCCTCAAAAGAACAAAAATCTTTTACTTTTTTTGAGTGTGATGCTTTCAGCTGTTGGTTCATCATCTCTATCGCTGAGTAATTTTTAATTATTTCCTTGTAGGGCGCCGAGATCTTCCAGATCGATATAGCAAGTCCCAAGATAACAAAGAATGCAATAATAATTTCCCAGAAAGACTGTTTCACAAATATCAGATACAGGAATAAAATTCCAAAGACCGACACATCAGCGAATGTAGAAAAAAGTGTTTCATAGAATTGCAGATATTTACTCATATCATCACTGAATTCATTATGCCTGACGTTGGAGAAAAATCGCAAATATAAATATACGGCAGTGATGATGAGGAGCAGGATTGTAATCAGTACGGTTATTTCATATTTTTCCATCAAATTGTTTAAAAAAATTGTAAGATTCGATATTTCGAAAAATGAAAAAAACTGAATGATTGTGTCCCTTTTAAAAAGAACAAGCACTCCTGCAAAAAAAACAAAAATTATTGAAAAGATCCCGCAACCCCAATTAACGGACTCCCGCAATTTAATGACAAGATCATAATCTGAAGAATTTTTTGGGAGGTTTTCAGAATTTTCACTGTTCATTGACAATATACCTGTTTTACGGGAATAAACATTTTATTAATATTCAAACCATCAAAATTAAACTCAAAGAACGATATGATCTCATAGAACTTGTGAAATTATATCGAGTTGTTGGGGGGGGGAGTCGATCACGGTAGATCATACATACGAAGAAATCCGCAAGATTGCGATCGCAATTCTTACAGGTCAAGAAAAGGTCAGATACGATCCTTCGCAATTTGAACACCTTAGGGTTGGGATTGCCGAAGTAATTCAAAAACGTGAGACTCCTTCGCCTTCAAGAGCTGATAATTACAGAGATACCCGTCTTTCGGATAATGATGATTTATTCTTTCAAGAAGTTTTTTGGGATCTATTTCGACAAGGGATCATCACATTCGGGATGGATCGTATGAACAATCAATTCCCGTGGTTCAGAGTATCAAGCTATGGTGAAAAATTATTACTCCATAACCAGGACCCCTATTTTTTCCACGATGTTTCGACATACGAGGCATTGATAAAACAAAATATTCCAGACATCGATGAAGTCACCCTCATGTATCTCAAAGAGGCGATGCAGGCCTTCATGAGCGGGTGCATGCTCTCATCATCAGTGATGCTTGGTGTCGCAGCTGAACACTCATTTGAGCAATTACTGGAGACGATTGCAGGAAATCCAAAATACGAACCAATGTTCAAAAGTGTTTCCAAAGAGCGTTCAATCCTGCCAAAACTGAACAAATTCAAACAGATTCTCGATCAGCACATTGGCGAATTCTCACCGGAAATCAAGGAAGACCTTGACACCAATTTCTCCGGCATCATCGCGATCATACGGAACTTCCGGA
>JAURZP010000248.1 GCA_030653335.1 Methanoregula sp.
CGGGAGATCGGGGTACCGTTTTTGAAGAGAATAATACTCCGCAACTCATCCCGGATTGCAGAAAACAGTTCATTCATTGCAAGATGTGAGATGAAAAACTCATCATCCAGCCCATCCGATTTTTTTGAGATAATTTCATCGATAAAAGAGATAGGTGCAGCGTAGCGGTTTGCATACACCTCCTTGAATTCAGGTGACAGCCCGTAATGCGAACAGATCAGATCGAGAATATTTCCTTTTTCTAAAATCCAGGGTGCCAGAATGTTCGTATCAATAAACCAGATTGTTTTGCTGATACGAACGCCCCCAGAAGATCATGCGGTTTTTTTCTTTTTCGGGCTCCACAAGCCCATGATCTGACCGGCAATTCCGCCCTTACTCGTCCTTTCCCTCAACTCGTAATATTTGCCGGTCACCGGGTTATAGATCCTTTTCTTAGCAGTAGAAGGCGACATGATGTCATGCTCTTTGTTATTCTTGTATTATTCGTGCTCTGGCTATATACCTGTTTATTGGATAAGAAGTTCAACCGTCATCCCCTTTTAAGTTGCCTTGATCTCCGCAACAAACCAATCGAGAACCTTGATGAACTGGTTGAGGGAGCTTTCGTCATTCAGCAATGACAGATTAAACGACGGGCGTCCGGTGATTTTGTTATCCGGAATTGCTATACCGGGAATAGTTTTGATCATTTGTAGGAACTGCGCCCGTTTCTCATCAGATGCGAATGCAGGATAAAATTTCATCCATTGGAATTGTAATTCAATCTTGGGTGTTGTCCAAACGGAAATTACCTGATGAGATGTGCCGTTGTGATCCAGTAGCGGGAAGAAAGATCCAACCCCCACACCCTCACCCCACCAGATTCGCAGACCGCGTTCGGCAGCCCAAGAGAGGATCCTCTTTGCGACAATGACATTCTGGGGTGTCCCGCTGGTCGCCAGTTCAGAAAAGAAACTGGGCTCGTCCCATTTGTTCTTCGCCCCGGATTTTTTCGATGCCTTGGATGCCTGTCCGTATACTTTCGGTACGAAGACCTGAAGTTCACCATTGGTAAACTGTGTGACTTCAACTCCAAGTACTTCTGCGGGTGCCATCTGGTTCCGGAGGAACTGTACGATATTTTTTACCGAAATGGGGAGAACATCGGCTGCTATGACTATCCGGATTTTTCCTGCCCGCAGGTTTGTCTCAACGGTGTCCCAGAATACATCCGGTGTGGAATCCGGTCCGAGAAATTCCGTCAATACTTCCGTAGGATCGCCCCGTTGCCGTTTGCAGGTTGCACTGAACATCTCCTGGATCACCTTGATCTTCCAGTTTACAACAGCATTTGATGCATATTCGAGAACCTGCCCCACAACAGCCCTGCGGATTTCAGGATTTGTGCTGAGTTTCACTTCAACAAAAACCGGGATGCAATTACTATCGATAAACAGAATGTCCAGCCGGGCTGCGTAAACTGCTTTATCATCTTCAAAGACCGGTGCTTCACAGGTTATGAGGAGCATCCTGATATCTTTTAGTTCGGCATGATCCGAGAAAAGGAGTTCAGGATTCTGGGCAATAATTTTTTGCAGATTATACTCTTTTTCATACTGCTGCCCATCCATCGGAGAAATTTTCTCATTTCCATTCTGTGTCATAAAAATCGGTGAGGTCATGGTATCCTTCCCTTACTACGATTTCTCCATACCCAATCCCAGCCCCGCCAGTACCTTGTTCAACCGCTCATCAGCTTCCTGCCGCTCCTCTTCAGCTTCCCTCAGCAGCACAACCGCATCCTCCAAGGGAAGCGTCTCATCCTTGCCATTCTGTGCAACGTACCTGGATGGACTCAGGTTGAAATCATTCTTCGCAATATCAGCAGCAGAGACAATCGTGCTGATCCCATCCACCGCCTTCCATTCCCGGAAAATTCCGGCAACCTGCACAATACTCTCATCCGGCATGAAGTTCTTCGGCCGTCCTTTCTGGAAGAGTTTCGCGGCATTGACCAGCAGGCACTCGCCCTTGTGCGGCTTCTTCCGGTTGATGACAAGGACAATTCCCGGTGCTGTCGTGTTGTAGAACAGGTTCTCCGGCAGGAGAATGACCGCTTCCACAAGATCATGCTCGGCGAAATATTTCCTGATGTCCCGCTCCCGGTTCTTTCCGGTATTTCCGCTGCCCCGCGAGACTGCACCGGTATCCAGCACCACCGCCATCCGCCCGGTCTTCTTTAAGGAAGCGAACATGTGCTGGATCCATCCCCAGTCTGCGCTGCTTGAAGGCGGGTATCCAAAGGCGAACCGGTTGTAAGTGTCGGTCTCATAGATCTTCTGCTCGAAATCCTGGTTCCACATCGGGTTTGCCGTCACGATGTCAAATTGCCGGAGTGCCCCGTCTTTTTTGAGAAACTGGGGGAACTTCATGGTATCCTGAAGAGAGATCTGCGCTTCCATATCGTGGATGAACGTGTTCATCTTTGCCATCGCGAATGTGGCATGCTGGTTCTCCTGCCCGCAGAACTGGAGCGGAGCAACTTCCGGATCATTGTGATAATGCTCCCGGAAGTTCATCGCACACTTGATCAGCAGACCGCCGGACCCGCAGCACGGATCATAGACCTCCTCACCGGGTTTCGGATCGAGGATCTGTGCCATTAGAATGGCAACTTCACGCGGAGTATAGAACTCGCCGGCACTCTGGCCGGATCCTTCCGCAAATTTCCGGAGCAGGTACTCGTAGGCCCGGCCGATGATATCCGGCTCAACATCTAAAAGACCCAGCCGATGTTTTCCCATGACACCGATCAGTGTCTTGAGAGAGTCATCCGGTATGATCCGCTGCCCTGCTGCGGTTGCATTGAAATCCACGATGTCAATCGATCCTTGGAGTTTGGGATTCTCGCGGGCGATGGAGCGCATTGCGTCCGTAATATTCTCTCCAAGCCCCGTGCTCTTTTTGGCAATCGCATCCCAGCGGGATTCGGGGGGCAGGTAAAACCGGACAAGCTGATGATCCTCTGCAAGGATTTTTTCCACAAGATCGCGATTACCGTATTTGCTCTCCATCTTTTTCGCTTCGTCATCAAAGACATCGGACAACCGCTTTAAAAAAATGAGCGGCAGGATATAATCCTTGTATTTCGGGGCATCGATCTCTCCACGGATTTTGCAGGCAGCTTCCCAGAGCCAGCCCTCCAGTGTGGTGATGTCGAGTTTGGTATTGTTTTGAGATTGTGCCATTGGTTCCTCTGTGGAATAGTATCGTGAAGATATGATGATGAAGATTCCGAAGAGTTCGGGACTAAAAAGGCATGCAATAGGAAAAGCAGTTCGTTTGATTTTTACACAGTACAATCATTTCGGGATGTGAACCCCGGCTTCAGTAAAAGTCCGGTTAAAACACCAGCACCCGCTGCTGATCCGCATGCACATTACCGGGCGGGTAGAAGAAGATCTTCCCAAGGCCCGGGTACCCGATGTCCAGCACGGCATTAAGGGATTTGGTCTTTGTTATCCCCCGCACTTGGAACGAGGGGGTGAATGCAAAGAAGTGGAGGTTCTCCTTACCGGCCACAGTGTTGATCACATCCTGGATGTTATACACCGCTGAACCCGGCAACGTCAAGTGGTTCCCGGTAACGGCATAGATCCCGTTCTCCAAAAAGATCACCCTTGTAAGGATGCCCGCATGGGCACACGCTACCGCAAGCGAGACCGCGCCAAAGACAATCTCTGTGCTGTAGGGATGCTTTGTGATGAGGATCGTGACCGGGGGTTTTTTACTAATATTTTCTGCCCGGTCATAGGAGATGGCAGCGCTTTGCTTCCTGAGCTGGAGTGCACCGGCATCTGAAGAGAGGATGGTGTGGGAGTGAGTAAACCGGTCGATCATCTGGTTAAGGTCACGGATCTTAAAAGGCTTGATAGTGCAAGTCGAGATCACCGATCCCTGTCCGTCATCCCATGTGCTGTAGCCCCGGGACGTGGCACAGCGACCGCAGGCAAGGGTGTGGCAGTCGAGCCCGGCAGCTGTGGCCTGTTCACTTAACCCAATAAGACCTTCGCTGATACTCTCCGTATCGGTAGGGCGCTGGCCTGAGTGACCGATGTGGATCCCGTCTAAGTACGCGTAGAGTTCTACAGAGAGTTGTTCCTCAAGGGCAGCTGAGAGGAAACTAATACCGTGCCACGCGGAGCGGTGCATGTAAGGCGATGCGGTCTGGAACCAGCCGGCAGTGCCCGGTAGCGGCGGCTTGCTCTGCCGGGCTGCCTTAGCGAGATCCTTCCAGAACGAGGACTTGCCATCAGAGCCAGAGCGGTTGGTGTCGATCACCTGGTCCGGATATTTCATCCGGAGCGGTCCGATCCCGATCCCCCGCAGATCAAGTTCCTGCCGGTCGCAGATGATACGGACCGATGTGAAGGAGAGAATGATGTTCCAGACCTGCAGTGTTTCGGGATCCTCAAGACTGTATAGGGCATCACCGGTCAGGAAGAAAGAGAAGAGGGGACTTTCTGCAGTTTTCCTGTGCATCAGGGTTTCCGGGTAAAGCTGGACAAAAAAGAACTTGAGGCACTCCTCGATCCATGAGAGACGCTCGACCGGCACGGGACTTGAGAGAAGGAAAAAATGTGCATTCATGGGTCTAAAGTCCTGTCTGATAGTCCTGCCGCATTATTGTCTTGTGTGCGTGATCTGTCGTATCCTTGAGATCCGGTGCGTATCTGTGTTCATGCCCGCATCCGGGCAATCCGTAGGAGGATTGTGGTTGCAGCGGGAAAGAATATCGGAGTAATGATTAATTCATCGGACTATTTTTTAAGACTTTGCTTTTAAAAGATCGCCAGCAGGCAGTACCGGTTGGAGTTAAGCAAACACATTCCACAACAGGTATACCCAATAAAGAAGTAAACATAATATGTATTACCATGACTGACGACAAGATAAAAAAAGCATTAGAGGAAGCAGAAATTACAGAGATGATCACCTGCCCGCAGGCATTTGCCATTGCAGAGAAAGCCAGGGTCCCCCGTAGTGCGGTCGGTGAATACTGTACGAAAAACCGGATCAAGATCCGTTCCTGCCAGCTGGGCTGCTTCAAATGAGCAGGTTCTTAAACGTTATTCCGGTTGCAGAAGCTGTTGCCACAGTCATTCGGATATCGCCAGAACCGGTTAAGGAAATGATTCCGGTTGAATCGTCGGTGGGCCGGATCCTTGCCGCTGCTGTCACTGCTGACACGGATATCCCCGGTTTCGACCGCTCAGTTGTGGATGGTTACGCGGTACGGGCAGCAGATACCGCAGGAGCCGGCGATGCAATACCCGCCCTACTCCACTGCACCGGGCGGATCGCCATGGGCCGGCAGGATGCAAAAATCTCCGTAGGGCCGGGCACGTGTGCCTACATTCCGACCGGAGGGGTCCTGCCTGCCGGTGCCGATGCAATCGTGATGGTAGAATACACCGAGGATGCGAGCGATACGGTGCTTGTGAAAAAAGCCGCCTCCCATGGGGAGAATGTCCTCCTGCGGGATGAGGATTTTAAGAAAGGGAAGACCGTTTTTTTTGCAGGCCGTCAAATCACCCCACAGGATGCAGGAGTGCTGGCTGCGTGCGGCTGTGCATCGGTTCCTGTAGCAAAAAAACCTATAGTCGGGATCATCTCGACCGGCAATGAACTGGTGCCGGTTACTATGATCCCCGGACCGGGTCAGGTAAGGGACGCAAACGCCTCCATGATTGCCGCGTATCTCACGGAATATGGCTGTGTTCCCCGGCTCTACGGGATCATTTTGGATGAGCGGGAAGCCTTTGAAGCGATCCTTACTCGTGCTTTGCCGGAATGTGATGTTGTTCTGCTCTCCGGTGGAAGTTCCAAGGATGAACGGGACATGACTGCCGCTGTCATTGCAGCCATGGGCGAAGTGCTTGTCCACGGGATTGCGATTGCCCCGGGCAAGCCGACCATTATCGGCCGTATCGCGGAAAAACCGGTCTTTGGCCTGCCGGGCCACCCGGCATCTGCGTTTGTCGTGCTCATCGCGATTGTCCGCCCGCTCCTTGACCGGATGCTTGGGTTATCCCGATCGATCCAGAGAACGCAAAGGGCGACCATTGCCGTCAACATCCCCTCCCAGCGCGGCAGGGAAGAGTACGTCCGTGTCAGGTTGGAGAACGGGGTTGCAACGCCGCTCTTTGGCAAATCAGGGCTCCTCAATACTCTCATCCGGAGCGATGGTCTCACACGGATTCCGGCAGGGGCCGAGGGGCTCGAACAGGGCAGCGTGGTTGAGGTGATCCTGTGGTAAAGCGTTACTTATCAGTAATCTCCCTTGATGATGCCCTTTCTCTCCTATCCCGCGAGTTTTCCTGTATCCCCTCATCAGTGCCAGTCCCGCTTGAAGGAGTGTGCGGCAGGATCACAAGTGGCCCCATCTTCGCCAGGTACTCGGTACCGGAGATCCACCTTGCCGCCATGGACGGCATCGCGGTCCGTAGCAGGGAGACGATAGGAGCGTCCGAGCAGCACCCCCTCACTCTATCCAAAACTGCAAGAGTGAACACCGGTAACGTGGTGCCGCCCGAATACGATGCGGTCATCATGATCGAAGATGTCTGGGAAGCTGACGGCATCTATACGATTCGTAAGTCAGCTGCACCATGGCAGCATGTCCGCCCGGCCGGAGAAGACTTAGCCGAGTCTGAGATGGTGATGCCGTCTTCTCACAGGATACGGGCGCACGAGATCGGGGCGCTTGCTACCTATGGGATCACCCATCCTGAAGTCATCACGGTCCGGGTGGGGCTCGTTCCCACGGGAAGCGAACTGGTTTTAGCTGGCACACGGCCGGCTCCCGGGCAGGTAGTGGAGAGCAACACCGTAATGGCAAAGGCCATGCTAAACGAGGCCGGGGCCACCTGCACCCGGTACCCGGTTGTTGAGGATAAGCCGGAGAAGATAAGGGATGCGATTGCAAACGCTGTACGGGAGAACGATATTGTCATTGTCTCGGCAGGTTCTTCAGCGGGAACAAAGGACTATACAGCAGACGTGATTGCAGAACTGGGCGAAGTGCTCGTTCACGGGGTAGCAATCAAGCCCGGCAAACCGGTCATCATCGGCAGGATCGACAAAAAACCGGTCATCGGTCTGCCCGGCTACCCGCTCTCGGCTCTCACAGTCCTACGGGAGATTGTTCTCCCCTTCCTCCGGAATTACGGCCTTTTTATTCCGGAACCCGGTTGCATCCGGGCACAGATCACCACAGCAGTAGCAAAGGAGATCGGATCAGACGAGTTCGTGCTCTGCACGCTTGGAAAGGTGGGCAGTCGCTGGGTTGTCTCCCCGCAGTCAAAGGGAGCCGGCGTCCAGATGAGCGGCGTGCGGGCCAATGCGTACATCCGGGTTCCAAAAGCATCGGAGGGTTTCGACGCGGGCGGTGAGGTGGATGCCCGGCTGATGGTGCCGGCCTCCGAAGCGGCTAACGCTCTTCTCATCACCGGCAGCCACGACCCGGTGATCGACTATCTTGCCGATCTTATCCGCCCGCAGGGTATTACTCTACTCTCCACACATGCAGGCAGCATGGGGGGTATTCTTGCACTCAAAAAAGATGAGTGTCACGCGGCACCGACCCACCTTCTGGCAGATGACGGAAGTTACAACACCGCGTACCTGGAAAAATACCTGCCGGGAACCGATCTGGATCTCGTGTGCATAGCAGAACGCCAGCAGGGAATAGTCTCGCGGGACGGTCTTTCATTCCGCGATCTCGCCAACCACACGTTCATCAACCGGCAGAGAGGCTCCGGCACCAGGATGCTCTTCGATTACGAGCTGAAAAAAGCCCGAATTGATCCCACTTTAATTCCGGGATACGAGCGGGAGGTGACTACCCATATCGCAGTCGCACTTGCGGTCAAGAGTGGTGAAGCGGACGCGGGTATGTGTGTATTCAGTGCCGCAAAAGCCCTCGGGCTACCGTTCGTGCCGGTTGCACAGGAGCGGTACGAACTTGCATTCAGGAAGGAACATGCAGACGATCCGCGCCTGTCAGCCCTGATAACAGCAATCCGATCTCCCGCATTCCGGGAGATTCTCAACCGGCTTGGGGGATATGAAACAGCAGAGACCGGTCAGCAGCGGGCGGTCCGGTAAAGTTGTATCGTATTACGAGCAAACTGTCAGAGAATTTTGCATTTGATCAGCGGCCGCTCTCATTGCTCTGCCGGGATGAATACGGATAAGTTAACCACTAGTGTATCAAAAAAAGTTGAGTGTTAATTTTCAGAGATTAACCCGTTGTTAATTTAGAAATCTTTAACTAACTTGCTGAACAACTATAGAAATTACGACGACAAGTGTTGTGATACGCATGGCGTTTTCTGTACATATTAACATGGAGCAATGCACCGGTTGTGGCAACTGTGTCATTGCATGCCCGGTTGATGCCCTCGAGCTACATACCGTGGAACCGGCCAGCAAGGAGAAAATATATGCAGTCAAAAACGGCAAGTCCGTTCACCTTGATGTCAGGGCTGAACTCTGTGCCGGCTGCGGTGTCTGTGTCAATGCCTGCCCCTACGACGTGATCCGTCTCTCGGGAAGAGGAGATATGAGCGCCCTTTCCCAAGTCTGAAGTGAGGAGTACCATGACAAAAAACATTACCCTTAACCTGATCTCCGGAAGGACCATCCAGCAGGGCGTTGCAATCGAGAGCGGCAAAGAGAAGCCCTCGTACCGCACTGCCGCCGGCATCATTGAGATGGACGACGCTGATTTTAAGAGACTTGGCGTATGGAAGAACACCAACGTAAAGGTCACCAGCGACCACGGCAGTGTCGTTGTCAAAGCCGTTGAATCCGCGCAGGGCCCAAACCCGGGCATTGCCTTTATCCCCATGGGGCCATGGGCAAATGCAATTATCGACCCCAACACCTACTCAACCGGGATGCCCACCTTCAAGGGAACTCCGGTTAAGATAGAGGTTGCAATCAACGAACCCATTCTTCTCGGCATCGAACTGGTGCAGAAACAATGCGGGGTGAAAGTAGGATGACAAAGACAGTCACTGATGTAATCTGCCCCTTCTGCGGAACGCTCTGCGATGATATTGAAGTGGTTGTATCCGATGACGGCAAGCAGCTTTTAGAAGTCTTCAATGCCTGTGTGATCGGATCTGAAAAATTCCTGCACTCCCAGGCAAAGGACCGGGTCACCAAGCCCCGGATGCGCCAGGAAGACGGAAGCTGGAAGGATGTCAGCTACGATGAAGCTGCCGACTACACTGCCGCAATGCTGGCAAAGGCCAAAAAGCCCCTGATGTACGGCTGGTCCTCCACCAACTGCGAAGCGCAGAGTGTAGGCAACGAGATCGCCGAGATCTCACGGGCCTGCTGTGACAATACCGCAGCCGTCTGTCACGGCACCACCTTAATCGCCGTGCAGGATATCGGGCTCCCGACCTGTACCCTTGGCGAAGTCAAGAACCGTGCTGACAGAATCATCTTCTGGGGATGCAACCCGGCACACGCCCACCCCCGGCACATGTCCCGGTACTCGATCTTCCCCCGCGGGTTCTTCACCGGCAAGGGACAGATGAGCCGCAAGATGGTTGTTGTAGACCCCCGTGTCACCGACACTGCCAAGATGGCTGATGTCCACATGCAGGTAGAGCAGGGCAAGGACTACGAACTTTTAAACGCACTCCGCGTTGCCTTCCGGGGAGAGTGGCTCCCCGATGTGGTTGCAGGTATCCCAAAAGAGAAGATCAGGGAAGCTGCCGATATGATGAAGAGCGGACGCTTCGTTATCATCTTCTTCGGTATGGGTGTCACCCAGTCCCTCTCCAAGAACCACAACATCGACATCGCCATCGCAGTCACCAAGGACTTAAACGAGTACACCAAGTGCTCAATCATGCCGATGCGGGGCCACTACAATGTGACCGGCTCCGGAGAAGTTTTCGCATGGCAGTTCGGGTTCCCCTACTCAATTGATCTCTCCCGTGGATTTGCACGCTATAACCCCGGCGACACGAGCTCGATCGATCTCCTCACCCGTGGCGAAGTGGACGCAATGTTCACCATAGGCAGCGACCCCGGTGCACACTTCCCGATCAGCGCAGTCAAGCCGATCGCCAACATGCCCTCGGTCTGCATCGACCCGCACATGACCCCGACCAGCGGAGTCTCCAAGCTTCACGTCCCGGTCGCCTTCAACGGTGTCGAGACCGGTGGCAACTGCTATCGTATGGACAACGTGCCAATCGACTGCCGCAAGGTTGTCGAACCACCGGCGGGCATGCTCACTGATGAGCAGTTCCTCGTCATGGTCCGTGACCGTTTGAAGAAGCTTAAGGGGGTTGCATAATCATGTCAGAATTTATCATAAAAAACGGCCATGTCTTTGACCCGGTACAGGGCATCAATGGCGACAAGAAAGATATCGCAATCAAGGACGGAAAGATCACAGACAAGGTCGGTTCCGGTGCAAAGGTCATCGATGCCTCCGGCAAGACCGTTATGGCCGGCGCAGTCGAGATCCACGCCCACATCGCAGGCCCGAAAGTGAACCTTGGCAGGATCTACCGGCCAGAGGACAAGCTCTTCAGCTGCACACCCACAAAGGGCATGGAGCGGATGGGCGGCGGGGCATCGATCCCAACCACTTTCAAGACCGGTTACGAGTATGCCAAGATGGGGTACACAACCGCCATGGAAGCAGCCATGCCCCCCATGTTCGCCCGGCACGTGCACGAAGAGATCCGTGACACCCCGATCATCGATGAGGGTGCATTTCCGGTCTTTGGCAACAACTGGTTTGTCCTGGAATACCTCAAGAACCACGAAGTCGAGAACACTGCAGCCTATATCGCCTGGCTCCTCCGCGTTACCAAGGGGTACGCAGTCAAGGTCGTCAACCCCGGCGGCACGGAAGCCTGGGCCTGGGGACTGAACTGTCTCTCGGTCAATGATCCGGTCCCGTACTTTGACATCACTCCCGCAGAGATTGTCAAGGGACTCTTAGAGGCAAACGAGTATCTTGGTCTTCCGCACTCCATGCACATCCACCCAAACAACCTCGGGAACCCCGGATGCTACCAGACCACGCTCGACACGCTCGCACTTGCCGAAGGCATGAAGGCGAAGAACAAGTTCGGCCGTGAATCGGTGATGCACTTAACCCACTCCCAGTTCCACTCCTACAAGGGAACAAACTGGGGAGACTTTGAGTCGGGTGCAAAAGAGATCACCGACTACGTCAACCAGAACAAGAACATCACCATCGATACCGGTAACGTCACCCTTGACGAAACCACCACGATGACTGCCGATGGTCCGTTTGAGCACCACTTAACCGGGCTCAACAACTTAAAATGGGCAAACTGTGATGTGGAACTCGAGACCGCAGCCGGTGTCGTGCCGTACATCTACAGCCCAAGCATTTCCGTCTGTGCCATCCAGTGGGCAATTGGTCTTGAGATCCCGTTGATGATGAAAGACCCGATGCGCTGCTACATCACCACCGACCACCCGAATGCAGGACCGTTCACCCGGTACCCCCGCGTGATCAAGTGGCTCATGAGCAAGAAGGCCCGGGACACCCAGATCAACGCGTTCAAGCACAAGGACAAGGTCCTCTCCCAGACCAGCATCGGAAGCCTTGACAAGGAGATCAGCCTCTACGAGCTCGCACAGATGACCCGTGCAGGCCCGGCAAAAACGCTGGGACTTGGTCACATGTGCGGCGGCTTAAAGCCCGGCATGGATGCCGATGTAGCGGTTTACAACTTCAACCCGGACAAGCCGGTTGCAAACCCCGATGACATTGAAACTGCGTTCTCACGCTGTGCCCATGTCTTTAAGAGCGGTGTCGAAGTCGTGAAGAACGGTGAGATCGTTGGCACCGGCCACAAGAGAACCCTCTGGGTGAATGTCAAGGTCAATGACAACCCGCAGGTGATGCGTGATATCAACGAGAAGTTCATCAAGTATTACAGCATGACCCAGGCAAACTACGAAGCACTCGGGCACCACTTTGTCCCGAACCCGTATGCCTTAGAAGTTGATGCAACCCATGTGTAGGTGAGGAAAAATGGAAACAGTAACCATAACCATGAAAAACCCGCCCGCACTGTATCTCGAGGCGGACAATGTAACCCCCGATGGATTCGCAGGTAAGACTGCCGCCCAGATAGCCGAGCTCCATGTGCCTGAAGGAAACACCACTTCAACACTGGGCAAATATTTTGAGGTC
>JAURZP010000252.1 GCA_030653335.1 Methanoregula sp.
ACCCCCCTGGAGGTGTGTGGGCATGACCAGCCGTCGCAGTACGCTTATCGAGCAGGGGGCAAAAGAGCTGCTCCAGGTACACGGGTTCACGGTCCGAATGATCCCCGCGGTCGGATTTGATAAAAGGCTTCCACCAGCCCACCTTGTCGCGTCACACGGACCTGATGTGACGCGGTATATCAAAATCAGGAAAATATCTCACGTGCCCATCGCCGTTGACATGATAGCGACAAAATACGCTGTCGATATCGTGCAGTTCCGCAAGCATATTGCACGCCATGCCGGAGAGAGCGGGCTCCGCTACGAGATCTGGGTCTATTCCCTGTCCTATGGTTTCCGGTGTTTCGAGGTGCAAAAAGACAGCGTTAAGGAGATCCCGAAACTCTCGTTCTGCCACCCGGCCACTCCATCCGCCGGAGGCTTCGCATGACTGCTGTTCACCGCATGCACGTGCTGGAACAGATGGCCGCAAACATTCTCTTAAACAATGGCTATGAGCCGTTGATCGTGAGTAATACCCGGAGTTCCCGGTATAGCGCGTTCAACCTGATGGCCGGTAAGGAACAAGACGATGGGACCGTCGATGTCGTGATGGTGAAACTGAAAATCTCCCTGCACCCGTTCATATCAATGGCAGAAGCTGCGGTTTTCTGCCGTGATGAGATACGGTGCGCAAAGAAATTCTTTGACAAGGTGCCGGCAGAGACAGATCCCTCACGGTTCGAAGTCTGGTTCTCCATTCCCTCGCATAAATTCCAGACATTTGAGATTACCAGAAACGGGATACAGGAAATTCTTTTGCCAGAAGAGATGGCCCGGCAGCAGGGGTGTGCAGCATGAATGCCCGGAGATTGCTTTATGCCGTAAAGCAACGGTCCATAAAGCTGCTCATCTCCCGGGGTTTTGAGTCAGTATATCCGGAAAACAGCAGTTTTATCCCCCAATATATCCCGCTTCACCTTGTCGGGATGAAAGGCGACTTAGAGACCCTCTGCGTAAAGATCTGGCTGGCACAGGAAGCTGTAAACCCGGAGTATGTTGAATCGTTCTGCAGGATTGATATCTGCCAGTTCCGGTCCCTGCTCATGCTGTCACCGGGGGATATATTTCTCCGGTGCGAGGAATGGGTTGCGTCACCGGATGGATCGATCCATTGTTTCGATGTAATGCCAGACGGGATTTGCGAGGTGGCAGCCTGTGCCCTTTGAAGCAAACGTACCGGTGATTCTCACTGAGAAGATCGAACGAATCCCGCTCTACCTGATCTCAACAACCATAGCAGCGCAGATCAGGAAGAAACGCGAGTCGGTTTTCCAGATCCGGGTTGAGAGGAAGTTTTTCCATGGTTATACCATCATTGTTGAGACTCATGACGAATACACCCTGCGGGTAAACCAGGAAGCTGTCTCCGACACTGAAGGCAAAGGGCATTGATGACTCTTTTTTTTAGTGCGGACAAAAGCCAGGGTGATGATTAGTGGATGAACAACTCCGTGATGCAGTTACCCTGTTGGCCGGGCCCGGCCAGGTTGTCGAGGTCCGGGCGCTTGCAGACTTAACTACGCACAGCGGGTACTTCAAGGATTACGAAGTGCTCGTGCGGCAGGTTGAAGCACTGGGTACTGACTTAACGATCCAGGGAATCTACATCACATTGAACGAAGTGAACCCCGCGCTTTTCTCACGTAGAGCAAACCGCATCAAGATGCGGCTTGGGAAAAAAGAGAGTTCTACTGGTGATGCAGATATCCTGCGCCGCCGCTGGCTGCCCATCGACATCGACCCGCTGCGGCCAAGCGGTGTGTCGAGTACCGATGAGGAACACACGCTTGCGCTGAACAAGGCTGGAGAGATAGCCCGGTGGATTGCCGCACTCGGTTTTCCGGACCCGATCCGGGCCGACTCCGGCAACGGTGCGCACTTACTCTACCGCATCGACCTGCCAAACGATGATGCGGCAAAGACTCTTGTAAAGGCGTGCCTCATGACGCTTGACACGCTCTTTTCAGACGAGCGGGTGAACGTGGACACAGCGAACTTCAACGCAGCCCGCATCTGGAAACTCTACGGAACTGTATCGCGGAAGGGTGACAGCACGCCCGAACGTCCGCACCGTCGGAGTTGTATCATCTCGGCTCCCGAAGAGTTGAAGTGCGTGAGTCCGGAGCAGCTCCAGGATCTTGTGGCACGATTGCCTGATGAACAGCAGGCACAACCGGGTGGGGCAAAGGACACGCGCTTTGACCTTTGCCACTGGCTCTCCGATCATGGGGTGGGGGTGCGGTCCGAGAAACCGTACAGCGGCGGTACGCTCTACATTCTCGACCAGTGCCCGTTCTCATCGGCCCACAAGGACGGTGCGTTTGCGATCCAGTTCGGCAACGGCGCAGTCTTTGCCGGTTGCAAGCACACTTCCTGCGGTGGCGGTACCCAGCGGTGGCAGGAGCTCCGCGAGCAGTTTGAACCGGGCCGGGTTGCAAAGGTAAAAGACTGGAAGCAGAAACAGAATAGCTACCGGAAGGACCGGGCAAAGGCAAAAGCTGCAATGGAAGATACTGCTGGCCCGGAGCCGGTAAACCCGGACGTGCAGGCAACTGCTCTTGAGGTGCTGGAACATGGCGATCCCGTCTCTCTTATGCTCTCAGTATTTGCCAAGGAACATGTTGGTGATGAGATCCTCGCCCGCTGTATGCTCCTGTCGATGGCTTCACAGGCCGTAAAGAATTCAGAAGGGCTGCATGTCTCGGTGACCGGGGATTCGGGTAAGGGCAAGACGCACGCGTTTAAGAAGATGATGCAGCAGGTCCCGGACCGGTATAAAGTGAATGGCACGGTGAGCAACAAGGCGCTCTATTACATGAAAGATCTAAGGCCCCGGACGGTGCTGATGAGTGATGATACCGAGCTTACGGACGGCATCCAGGAGATCTTAAAATCTGCGACCTCAAGCTTCAACGAGCCGATCACGCATACTACTGTTACAAAGGACCTGACTTCAAGGGTCTGCACGATCCCCGAGCGCTGCGTCTGGTGGATTTCAAAGAAGGAAGGGAC
>JAURZP010000255.1 GCA_030653335.1 Methanoregula sp.
CTCATACTCTTTCTTGTTTTTTTATTGGTGTTCCCTACCGTTACCGCAACAGATTATAAGATCGTTATAAATGGAAGTGATATCTCAAAAGTAGTTGGAAATTATAAAATTGAAGGAGATTCGCTTGTATTACTCACTCCCCCGGAACAGGATTGGGACAGTACTCGTTATGCAGTATGGACATTTGATGTCAATAACCCGGAATTAATCAACAGGGCAACTGCAGAGGTTGAGTTCATTGAAGAAAGCGATTTTATTCATTCAGCTTCATTTTTCCTAAACGGTTTTTTTATGAAAGAGTATTCTCGGGAAAAAGAGGGGCAAAGATGGTATCTGGGATCTGAAAAAGTTTTATTGGATACGAAACTACTAAAAAATTCAAACTTGTTTAAAGTTGAATTGAAAGAATGGCGGACAAAATTCACTATCAAGAAAATTGTTATTACAATTTCTGGTGGTAATCCCATTGAACCCACACTCTCACCAGTTCCGACGGAGATGCCGCCAGACCCGCCTCCCATAAGCCGGGAACTCGAAATGGCTTTCATTAGTGTCTTGTTGACAGGGATTATTTTTTACACGATAGAATATTTTCACAAAATAAAAAAGTTATGAATTAAGGGTTGTCGTTTCCCCATCATCTATGATATCCCCACAGAAACGCAATGGCGAGGTTCCCGTAATCCCAACATTTTTATATTACTGATTAATCAATATACACTCATGGTAAAGCGCAAGAGTAAAAAAAGCGATGGTTTTCCTATAGGTTCTATATCCCCTGCTGGATATGTTGCACGAATTGCTACGGGCGACGGCCGGAAAAAAAATAAGAGTAAAAATATTCGAGATGGGAGCCTTTTTTAAGGATTTTGTGATTTTTATGGAAAGGCGGGCTAAACGAGATACTTACATGTAGTTATGGCAATCCCTGATAGGATTTTAGAAAGACATGAATAATTTTCTTTAAAGGATTGAAAAAAATCCTCATTATTCCTCGACGTCTGTATATTCAATAAAATTTAAAAATTCTAATCCGAATTTGGTAATATCAATAATTGTAAAAGGTCCGGTGCCAAATCTCCCCATCCCATCATCATACAATAATGATTTTGAAGTCAAATCTTGAATATAAAATGAATATAATTCTCGATCAAACACAAAGTCTTCTGCTTTAGGGATTTTTTGGATTCTTATTCTTTGATGTTCTTTCTCTTTCTCATCAGCAGATTCATGTCTTAAAATCGGCCCATGATCGTTATGCAATTTTTGAAAAGCTCTTAATATCTTAATTTGTTCTTCATTCAGTCGAAGTATAAGATCCAGATATGTCTCTTTAAAATCCGAATTATATGTTGTTTTTAAATCTTTGATTAAAATTTCTTGAAACCTGTGAATTTTTTCTTTTGCGGTGGTATGATGAACTCTTTCGGTTACCGAATGGATCATAAAATAAAAATCTTTACTTGTAAATCGAGTCCAATCAATTTCACTTCTTTCTATTTTCATTAGAGTTGAAACAAACTTTTCAAGAAATGCGTTTATGTGTTGTTGTCTGACTCGCTCTCCAGTATCATTTATTCTAACAGCAATTGGGCCAATGAACGGTGCTTGAGAAATTACAATATCTGATACAGCACTCGTTGTTTCATTCGTGATAATTTTAATTTCTTCATCATTTAATTTTAAAAATTTACATCTAAACCATATATTAAAATTGAATTTTTGGATATGGTATTGAATAATAATTCTTGACCAAAACTGTCCCATATACTAAACTTATTTTCAGCTCACATAATCCTTTCAACATTTGATCCGCATTTTTTCATTTTGATATGTTCTTCGGTTATGCGATTGGTAACTGCGAAAAAACAGCAGCCATCAAGATTACGTAAAAGAATCATTCTGAAATCAGAAATGTCGGGTCAATGCGCTTCTTTTTTTATCTTATATTTTTTTTTAAATCAACACGCCTCAATTAATTTAAGTGTAATCAGTTGTGAATTATATTTATGAGTGATGAGAATAGACTCCCATTTCTTCAAACATTGGATTGGAGAAAAATATTGTTCGGTCTCGCAGTTGTATTTCTTGCGATTGCGTATTTGATGAGATGGTTGCCTGGATTGGAAAATTCAAACCCATATTCTGTTGCTGTCGGATTGGGATTATATTGGTTAGCTCTAAATTTTCTCGCAAATGGTATATTCACCGATGCGGACAGAAATCATAGATTAAATCTTAGAATAGATCAATTATCGCAAAAATTAGAAGATATGCAAGGTACCAAAAAAAATGAATGAAAGTATTGATGGTATTTTTAATGAATTAAAAATTAAAGGTCTTATTAATCGTCAAAGAAAATTGAAACCAACAAATGTTTTTAGAAACTTTTGTGTAATACCTTTTTTGAATACAATCTATTACGACTCTAAATTATCAGAAGTAAGTGATAATACAATAAGATTTTTTTTACTTCATGAAGAAGGACATTTAGTTTTAAAACATTCAATTTTAAAAAATATGCTAATGATTATTGGAATTATTACATTTACTTTGAATCTCATTTGGTTCAGTGCCAGTTCCATAATAACAACACTTTATTTTAATGTGAATATTTTTTTAATCTTGCTTTTTGTTGCCTTATTTTTCTCGCTGTTTTCAACCAAACTTTTTGCTACCTCTTTACAGTTAGATGAATTTATTGCTGATGTTTTCGCAGCAGAAAAAATTAGAGATGAATTTCAAAATAATCAGCCCTCTATAATTGTGAAAACTGCATTTAACGAAATAGCGGATTTTTATGAAAGAATTGATAAAAATTGTGAAAGTAATTTTCTCATAACTATTTTTTCTCCTTTAATAGAATACCATCCAACAAACCAACAAAGGGTTGCTAATGTGATTTATAGAGTGGATGAAAGGAATCGTTGATAATTCACCCATTCAACCCCCCCTCATCCGGCCACGTCACAGCCTCCATTCCCTTAAAATCCCAAAACAAAGCCCAAAATGAGCCCCGTTCAGGTCAAGATCATACCATATCTGATAGAAAACTCCTAGAGTATTTGCATGAACAGGGGTCCGGAACACATCAGACAAAAAACAGGTCTGGCCGCTTTTCCCTGTTCCGGGAGATACACTATTATGAGCCCGATACGGCCTCCGATTGCCTTTTTCCGGATCAGTTTTCAGATTTTTTTGTAAGTGGTGTCCCCCGCTGAAAAAATAACGGTTTTCAAGGGTTATTTCTCCAAAATAACAGATTTACAAGCGATTTGATCCTGCAATTTAGAAGCGTTTTAAGGGCATCGGGTTTTGACACATATTTCAGGTTGATTTTTGAGAGAAACGGCCTGCAAATGCCCTTGGAGGCCGTCTACTGCGATCACGTCGGAGAATTTGGGGATTTATGGGGGTTTTCAGGTTTTTTTAAGTGGAGAAAAGAATCTGGTCTTCGGGCGTATGCGTGTAAAGATTTTGACAAAAAAGTTTCCTGCATTTTTTCTCGAACGCCCGGAAATTTTTTCCCGTATTTTCTGTGAGTCGCCAAAACGGTTTGGAATTATTTTAAAAAAGAAACGCGGCCTCATTGGAGATTGAATTCCGCTGCTTCCTTTGAAAGGAAATAGCCAAGGATCGTCCGGATGACCACGACCACTGCGAGGTTGATGAGATCCTGCTGAGTGGGAGAGAGCAGGGTGGCAAGGATGTCAGCTGCAATGAGAAATTCAAGTCCGAAGACGATCTTGTCAGTGAAATCCCTCCGGATCTGGTTGTAAGTATATACCGTCTTTGAGAACTCCCGTAGAAGGACCCTGACAATTGCCCGGAATCCCCCATAGATGATCAGGACCGCTCCTGCAATGCCGAGAAGATCTGCACAGATATTGATGATGGAAAAAACCATTGGCAGATCCATACAGAAACAGGATCACGATACAACATGAATCTTGGGATTTGAACCGGTATGTTCCGCTTACAGATCGTGCGGTGAACGTTGTCCTCAATTCAGCGTTTAAAAAAAAGAGGACCAGGTCACCGTACCCAGGTCACCAGCGGGGCTTTCTTGTCATGGGCTTCAGATTTCTCATCAGGATACCCAAAGACGATCGTCCCGACCGGGCTGTAGCCCTCAGGGATATGAAACCCTGCCATGAGTTCCTTGTTGTCATACGCAACTTCTGTTGAACCGATCCAGCAACTGCCGATGCCAAGGGCATGAGCAGCAAGCATCATATTCTCTGCACAGAGGGAACTGTCGATCTCACGGAACCGGCTATTCGTTTTGCCGATGACCATGATGACGGTCGGGGCATGGTAATAGATCGAATAATCCTTACCCTCCAGTAATTCCCGGAACGCATCCGACATCCCATCATGAGCGTCTTTCATATGCGAGATCATGATTGGTTTGCAGTAATCCGAGACCCGGGTCAGGAATGCCTGATCCTGCACAACCACAAAACCCCATGGCTGGAGGGCAAGGGCTGACGGGGCATACGTGCCGGCCTTTATGATCTTCTCAAGAACTGCATCGGGTATCTGTCGCTTTTCAAATTTCCTGACACTGCGGCGTGTCATAATGGCATCGATCGCTTCCATGGTAAACATCTCTCTATTGTCTCTTACTCGCTGAACGTGAATAATATCTTGATCATCATCCATTCGTCCCGTTTCCCTTATTACTCATACCCACTCACCTCTCTGCATGGACCCGGTAATTTCCCAAATCCGCAGGGAG